>CAMAXB010000069.1 GCA_945862035.1 Opitutus sp. GAS368 | reverse complement strand
CGCCCGCGCGCGACATCCGATCCGGCCACCGGGCAGGGGCGGGTTGGAGCTCGCCCCGACCGCGGTGGAAATCGCCCGGCCGATGCCTGCGACCTCTTTTTTGTCCGCAAGGAGATCTCCCGAAAGAATCAGGCTCGCCCCCCTATGGCGCCTTTGGCAGAGAATCAACCCACGTGCCCGCCCGGGTGGCGGAATGGTATACGCATCAGACTTAAAATCTGCTGGCCGCAAGGTCTTGAGGGTTCGAGTCCCTCCCCGGGCACCACGCTGCTCCGTCCGCCTCAGCCGGATTCCGGCAAAAAGGTGGGGAGTGCGATCCCGCGGGCCACGGGAGCCGGTCCGGTGGTCTGCGCGGCGTGGAGCTCGACGTTGCGGGCGCCCCAGGCATAGCAGGTCTGGACAATCCTTCGCGCAGAGCAGGGGACCAGGAACACCACGCTATGGCCGCGCAAGGCGTCGAGGGCCCGCCAGAGCAGGGCCAGCGCGGTCGCTTCGTCGTGGGCCACGCCGGGTCCGAGCATGACGCAGGAGGGGTGATGGCTGGCGACGAGGAATCCGTCGGGTGAGCCGTCCTCGTGGTCGAGGACCCAGACGCGCCAATCGCCGACCGTGTTGCGGAGGAAAAAGGCATGGTCCCCCTCGCGCTCGATGCCTTGGAGCTCGCGTTCAAGCTTCGCGAGGCTGCCGGCTTCCGCCGGGTCGGTCGCCCGGCGTACCCGGTCCGCGTCTGCCGGCGGTGCGGCTCTCAATCCGGTTTCCGGGATGGTCAGCGCGAGGTCCTGGAAGATCGTGTGGGGGACAAACCCGAGCCGCGAGTAGAGCGAGAAGGAATCGAGGTTGAGCAGGCTCGAGACCAGGCGCACGGGCAGGCCAGCCCGCCGCGCCCGCTCAAGCACGGGTTCCAGCATCGCCCGCGCGATACCACGGCCCTGCGTTTCCGGTGCGGTTGCCACAATCCCCACGGCGATGTGGGTCGATCGCGGGTGCACGAAGGTGACTCCAAGTAACGCGCCGGTATCGGCATCGCAGGCGGCGATGGCCTCACCGGGATCAAGGGCGGCGTACACTTCAGGAAAGAGTCGAAAGGGCTCTACACTCGAACCGAAGCGGGAGCCCTGTCGCAACCGGCTCTCGTACCAGTGCACCAGCGCGCGGTGGAGCAGGCGCGCGGTGGCGTCATGGTCGGCGGCAGCGAGCGGACGGAGGACAAGCGGCGCGGTCATCAGTGCGGGTAAGGCAAGGCGAGCGCAGGCTTCCGGGCAAGTGCCGCTTCGGTCTCGGGAATTGTGTGGTTTTGCATCCGTAGCCTTCGCCACAAGGCTTCGCTTGACTGTCGTTAGGTCGAAGAGGGCTCGCTGCTCACGGATACCGCACACGCGGTCGTCACGTGCCCCCCCGCCCCCACCACCAAGACGAACTGCGTCATGCCGGTGGATGCTGCTGGCCGGCAGTGCCGCCGACGTTCCCCGATTGTCCCCCCGGCGATCCGGGAATTCCGCACCAGGCGCGCGGGTCGTCTTCACGGCAGTTTATGTCGTGTATAGCAGATTTTATGTGAATTATTGTCAGATATAACTGACAGAAAGTAAACACTCCGGAGGTGTCACCCGGTGCGGGCGCTGAGTTGGGCTTCGGTGGCTTTCGTGCCTCTACCCCTCTCGATCCGGGAAGGGCGGTGAGGTTGTGGCCTGCGGGAATGAAACGACAACCCGGGCGCCCGGTCGGTTGGGCCGACGGAATCTCACGGGGGTCAATCTCTGGCATTTACATGGTCGGTCCGGCTGATTGTTATTAGTGGCACCCCTTGGCGACGCTGCGCAAGCACCCGTCATCCCCTCCATCCCCCCAAAAGACGATCGCCTCATGCCTGCGGATGTTGCTGCCCCGCGCTCTCTGTTTCGTGTCCTGCCCGGTCTGCTCGGTTTGCTGGCGCTGGCCGGGGTGTCCGCGGCCGCGGTGAAGCCCCTGCCGGCGGTCGTGGAGTTCAATCGCGACATCCGGCCGATCATGTCGAACACGTGCTTCAAGTGCCACGGAGGCGACGTCGCCGGCAACAAGGGTGATCTGCGACTCGACCGACCGGAATCAGCCTACGCACCCATCACGGACAAATCCGGCCGCACCCGCACCCCGATCATCCCGGGCGATCCGGAAAATTCCGAGGTCTGGCGCCGGCTGATTTCCAAGGAGGCGGCCGAGGTCATGCCGCCGCCCGATACCCTTCATCAATTGTCCGAACGGGACATCGCGCTCGTGAAACGCTGGATTGAGCAGGGCGCCAAGTACGAGGCGCATTGGTCCTATGTCGTCCCGCAAAAACGTCCGCTGCCAGCGGTCGCTCCGGCCCAGGCCGCGTTGGTCCGCACGCCGGTCGATGCCTTTGTCCTCGATCGCCTCGCCACCGAATCGTTCACGCCTTCGCCGGAGGCGGATCGCGCCACGCTCCTCCGCCGGCTCAGCCTCGACCTGACCGGGCTTCCGCCCACGACCGCCGAGGTCGCGGCCTTCGTCGCGGACGGCGCGCCCGACGCCTACGAGCGGCTGGTCGACCGGCTGCTAGCTTCCCCCCACTACGGCGAACGCATGGCGGTGCCCTGGCTCGACCTCGTCCGCTTCGCCGACTCGGTCGGCTTCCACGGCGACCAGTTGCAGAATGTCTTTCCCTACCGCGACTACGTGATCGACGCGTTCAACGCCAACAAGCCCTTCGACCAGTTCACCCGCGAGCAGCTGGCGGGCGACCTTCTCCCGAACCCCACGCCCGCGCAACTGGTCGCCACCGGGTTCAACCGGCTCAACATGATGACGCGCGAGGGCGGCGCCCAGCCGAAGGAGTACCTCGCCAAGTACGCCGCCGACCGCGTGCGCGCCGTCTCGACCGCGTGGATGGGCTCGACCATGGCCTGCGCCGAGTGTCACGACCACAAGTATGACCCGATCTCGGCGCGCGACTTCTATGCGACCGCCGCTTACTTCGCCGACATCAAGCAATGGGGCGTGTACCATGACTACACCTACACGCCGGAGCCGGAGCTGAGGAATTTCACCAACGACCATCCCTTCCCGCCGGAGCTGCAGGTCACCAGCGACTACCTTGAGCGTCGGCGCGACCGGATCACTGCGCGACTCGAGCAATTCATCGCCTCGTCTGCGCCCGGCCTGACGGCGGATGCCGAGCGCTGGCCGGCGCTCGATGCCTGGGTGGCGCAGGCCGCGACTGTCCTGCAGGCCGAGCCGACCCGCGGGTGGAGGCTCGCCCGGCCGGACGTGGCGGCCGACGACCCGCAGGTTGAAGCGCTGGCGGATGGCAGCGCGCGTTTCTCGGTTCCCGCAACCGGCCGCGGCGCGGCGCGGTCCCCGCTGCCGGTGGTCGCCCTTGCTGTTCCCGGTGAATCGATTGCCGCCATCCGCGTCGAGGTCCTCCCCGATGAGCAGCATCAGGGCAAGGTCGGCCGGGGCGGACGGGACCTGTTCAATACCCGCGTGACCTTTGCCATCCGTCCCGCAGGGGAGGGAGCGCTGCGGCCGGTCGAGGTGTTTAACGGGTACACGGAGCAGGCCAACGAATCCTATTCCAACGGACAGCGGCTCCCCGCGGTCACGACGGGCTGGCGCTCCTTCACCGCTCTGGCGGAGCAGCCCCAGGCCGCCGTCTTTCTGCTCAAGACCCCGGTCACGCTGGCCGCGGGAGAACGGCTGGTTGCGACCTTTGGCCGCAGCAGCGTTGCGGTCGCCGGCTCGATGAACGACCCTGGCCGCGTGCGCGTGATGGTCTCGCCTCTGGCCGGCCGCCTGCCGGGCGACGCGGTTCCCGCGGCAGTGCGGGAGGCCCTGCTGGCCACCGCCCCGACGGACGACCAGAAGGCCCTGCGGGCCGGGGAGTACCTGCGCAGCACCGGTGCGGGCGACGCCGAGGCCCAGGCCGCGATCCAGCGCGAGCTGCATGCGATCGCCGAGTGCTTCGACGGTAAGGCCTGGACCGCGGTCACGGCCGCGACCACCCCGGCGACCACGCGCATCCTGCCGCGCGGCAACTGGCTGGATGAAACCGGCGAAGTGGTCAGGCCCGCGCCACCCGGCTTCCTGTCCGGCGGCGACCTGCCCGCGGACGCTCCGCGGCAGACGCGGCTCGATCTGGCCAATTGGATTGTGTCGCGCGACAATCCGCTCACGGCGCGCGCCTTGGTGAACCGCCTGTGGGAACAGTTCTTCGGGACCGGGCTCTCTGCGGTGCTCGATGATCTCGGCGCGCAGGGCGAATGGCCGAGTCACCCCGAGCTGCTCGACTGGCTCGCGGTCGAATTCATGGATCGTGGCTGGGACGTGAAGGCGATGGTCCGCCTGATCGTGACCTCCTCGACCTACCGCCAGTCCTCGCGGGCCCGGCCCGAACTGTTGGCCGCCGATCCGGCTAACCGCCTGCTCGCGCGGCAGAACGCCCGCCGGCTGGAGGCGGAGTTTGTGCGCGACAATGCCCTCGCCATCGCCGGACTGATTGACCGCGAAGTCGGCGGGCCGAGCGCGCGTCCGTATCAGCCGGAGGGTTACTACGCCTCCCTGAACTTCCCGATCCGGGACTACGAGACGCAGGTGGATGACCGGCAGTACCGCCGCGGCGTCTACCAGCACTGGCAGCGGACCTTCCTGCACCCGATGCTAGCCAACTTTGACGCCCCCTCGCGCGAGGAGTGCGTGGCCGAGCGGGCGATCTCCAGCACGCCCCAGCAGGCGCTGACGCTGCTCAATGATCCCACCTTCGTGGAGGCGGCGCGCGGGCTGGCGCTGCAGATCCTCGCAGCGCGGCCAGCGGGGACGGTCGACGAGCGCATCGCCGAGGGCGTGCGTCGCGTCGTGGCGCGCGAACCGAACGAGCGGGAGGCGGCCTCGCTGCGCGCCTTCCACGTTGCGCAGTGGGAGCATTATCAGGCCAATCCGGAGGAAGCTGAGGCGTTCACCCGCGTCGGCCTGCTGCCGGTGCCGGGGGGAACGGATCGCGTCGAACTGGCCGCCTGGACCTCGGTCAGCCGGGTGCTGCTGAACCTCAACGAAACCATCGTCCGCTACTGATCATGTCCGACTTCGATCCCACGAATCTGCGTCATCACCAGCGGGCTTGGTCGCGCCGGACCTTCCTCGGTAAGTCCGCGCAGGCGATCGGTGCCCTTGCGCTCGGCTCCCTCCTTGACTCACGCCTGCTCGGGGCGGCGGCCGCTCCGGCCGGCCGCTGGCAGGGCATCCTGCCGTCACCGCACTTCCTGCCGCGGGCCAAGCGCATCATCCATCTCTGCATGGCGGGCGGTCCGTCGCATGTGGACCTCTTTGATCCGAAGCCCGAGTTGAACCGGCTCGACGGAAAGCCCTTCCCCGAATCGTTCACCAAGGGCCAGCAGCTCGCGCAGCTGCAGAACACCGTGCTGCTCGCGCGCGGCTCGCCCTACACCTTCTCGCGCTGCGGGCTCTCGGGTCAGATCATCTCGGACCTGCTGCCGCACACGCAGACGATTGCGGACGACATCTGCATCGTGCGTTCGATGCACACGGAACAGATCAACCACGACCCGGCCCATGCGTTCATGAATGCGGGCTCGATCATCAAGGGCCGGCCGAGCATGGGCTCGTGGCTGCTCTATGGACTCGGCTCGGAGGCGGACAATCTGCCCGGCTACATCGTGCTGATGTCGAACGGTCCCGGCGCGGACCAGCCGGTGTCGGCGCGGCAGTGGTCGGCTGGCTTTCTGCCCAGTCGCTTTCAGGGCGTGCAGTTCTACAGCAAGGGCGCGCCGGTGCACTATGTCGGCAATCCGGATGGCGTGTGCCAGAGCACGCAGCGGCAGGTGATCGACGAGATCGCGCGGCTGAACGGCTTTCAGGAGGAGGAGTCGCTCGACCCGGAGATCCAGACCCGCATCGCGCAGTACGAACTCGCCTTCAAGATGCAGGCGAGTGTGCCGGAGCTGGCCGACCTGAGTTCGGAGCCGCAGTCGATTCTCGACCTCTATGGCGTGAAGCAGCCGGGCGACGGTTCGTTTGCGAGCAATTGTCTGCTCGCCCGCCGCCTGATCGAGCGCGGCACCCGCTTCGTGCAGCTGTATCACCGCGGCTGGGACCACCATGGTGACCTCGATCCGCGGCTGCGTCAGGTGTGCAAGCTGACGGACCAGCCGGCGGCGGCGCTGGTCAAGGACCTCAAGCAGCGTGGCCTGCTCGAGGACACGCTGGTGATCTGGGGCGGAGAGTTCGGCCGCACGCCGATGGGGCAGGGGTCCGGCCGCGACCACCACATCAACGCGTTTTCGATCTGGATGGCGGGCGCGGGGATCCGCGGCGGCCTGACCTGGGGTTCGACCGACGAACTCGGTTATCGTTTTCTGAAGGACGGCCAGGAGATGCACGTGCACGACCTGCATGCGACGATGCTGGCGACCTTTGGCATCGACCATACGCGGCTCGTGCATCGCTACCAGGGACGAGATTTCCGCCTGACGGATGTCCACGGCAAAGTGGCGACCGGGATCTTCGGCTAGGCGCGTCTCATGGAGAACCTGCTGCTCTTTTTCGGACGTTTGCATCCGCTGGTGGTGCACCTACCGATCGGTATTCTGCTGCTGCTGGCGCTACTCGAACTGGCGGGTCGCTGGTCGCGGTTTCCCCGCTTGGGCGAGGCGCAGCGTACGGCGGTGCTGGCCTGCGGCGCGGCGGCTGCGGTCATGGCGGCGGGTTTGGGCTGGCTGCTGGCGGAGCGCGGAGATTTTTCCGGGACGCTGCTGGACCGGCATCGGCTGCTCGGGTTTCTGACCGCGGGTGGGGCGATTGCGCTGCTGGTGGTGCAGGGCCTGCGCTGGCAGCGGGTCTACGCGCCCCTGCTGGCGCTGACCGTCGGGTTGATCACCGCGGCGGGGCATTACGGGGGTGCGATGGTCCATGGGGAACATTATCTCACGGAGTTGCTCCCCGGGAAGTGGCAGCGCGCGCTGGGCGTCCCCCCGTCAGCGATGGCCGGGGTGCGGGAACTGCCGCTCGACCCCGCTACCGCGCAGGTGTTTGCCGATGTTGTGCACCCGATTCTCGAGCAGCGGTGCGTGGCCTGTCACGGTGAGGCCAAGAGCCAGGGCGACCTGCGGATGGATTCATGGGAGGCGATGCTGCTGGGCGGCAAGCACGGTGCCCTGTTCAAGCCGGGCGATGTGGCGGGCAGCCGGATGATCCAGCGAATGCTGCTTCCGTTGGATCACGAGGAACGGATGCCGCCGAAGACCAAGCCGCAACTGTCGGACGAGGAGCTGATGCTGCTCGAATGGTGGGTGGGTTCCGGTGCGCCGCGGATCGGCACGGTCGCGCAGGCCGCGCCGCCGCCGGAGGTCGCGGACATCCTGGCGGAGCGCATGGACGCAGGGCGGGAGGAGGCGCCGCGGCCCGATCGTGCCGCTGTGCTCGCGCAGGCGGCCGCCTTGAGCGCGCAGTTGGGGATCGAAATCCGTCCGCTGTCGGTGGACGCCCCCTGGCTGATGGTCAGCGCGCGCCTGCAGCTAAAACAATTTGGGGACGCGCAGCTGGTCACGCTGGCAGCGCTTGGTCCGGTGATCCACTGGCTGGATCTGGGGGAAACGGCGGTGAGCGACGCGGGCCTGGCGCAGCTGTCGACCATGAGCGAATTGCGCCGCCTGCAACTTGATCGCACGGCGGTGACGGATGCCGGGCTGGCCGCGCTGGCCCCGCTGGCGCGGCTGGAGTCGCTGAATCTCTTTGGCACCGCGGTCACGGACGGAGGGCTGGTCGCGTTGGAGGCGCTGCCGCGGTTGCGCCGGCTGCATGTGTGGCAGACGCAGGTCACGCCGGCGGGGGCGCAGGCCTTGGCGAAGGAGCAGACGGATGCGCGGCGCATCCGGCGTTGGGAGGAGGAAATTGCCGCGCGCGAGCGGATGATCCGGGCGGAGCAGTTTGAGGTGACCATGGGAGAGACCTTTCCCGCGGTGAAGGTGGCCTTCCCGCCGCCCGGCGAGGAAAAGGCTGCGCCGTGACGGAGTTTAACCACAGATAAACTCAGATGGGCACAGATTCGATCGAGGAGGCGGTCATCAACCCCCTATCGGTGGTCACCGAACTGGTGCTCACGGCCGGAGGGTTTGTCCGTTCTGATTCCTGGGCCTGTATCGGTGTCGATCTGTGTTCATCTGTGGTTCCCTTTGTTGGTTTTCGTGCAGCTCCCCTCGTCCGCTGAAAACCGGCCTTGCGGGACGTGCCGAGCATGGCAACGGTGCCCGGCGTGAAAATCGGCCTGATGGGTGGGAGCTTTGACCCGGTGCACTTCGGACACCTGGTGGCGGCGCAGGATGCGTACGAGCAGTACAAGCTCGACCGCCTCATCTTCGTGCCGGCGGCGCAGGCGCCGCTGAAGCCCAATGACGTGCAATCAAGCTCGGCCGATCGCCTGGCCATGCTGCGTGCGGCGACGGATTGGGATCATCGCTTTGAGTTGTCGGACTACGAACTCGGCAAGGGTGGCATCAGCTACACCATTGATTCGGTCCGTCACTTCCGCGCGCTCTATCCGAAGGATGAACTTTATTGGATCATCGGCGGCGACCAACTGCCCAAGATCCACCTCTGGAAGGATATCGCGGAGCTGGCGCAGTTGATTGAGTTTATCTTCCTTGAGCGCCCGGGTCACCCGGCCAAGGCCCGGCCCGACATCCCTGGGCTGCGGCTTCACCGCTGCGATGGGCACTTGATCGAAATCAGCTCGACGGAGCTGCGGGCGCGCGTACAGCAGGGCCTTTCGCTCGATTATTTCGTCCCGCATAAGGCGATTGTCTATATCCAGGAGAAGCGTCTGTATCGTTAAAACCAATTCCATGCCCGACGAGACACCCGCCGCCACCCCGGCCACCACCACCCAGGAAACGCTGCGCAAGATCGTGCAGGCGCTTGACGACAAAAAGGCCGGCGACCTCCGCGTGCTGCGCGTCAGTGCGCAGTCGTCCATCACCGATTATCTCGTGCTGGCGACGGGCACGTCGGAACCCCATCTCCGCGCCCTGCGGGTCGAACTGGAGAAGGTCCTCGATGGCGACAGGATGCGCATTGCCGGGATGGATTCCTCCGAGGGCAGCGGCTGGACCGTGGTCGACGCCTATCAGATCATGATTCACCTGTTCACGCCCGACAAACGTGATGCGTACCGTCTTGAGCAGCTCTGGAACGACGCCGAGGATATTCCCGTGCGTGTGCTCCTCGGTTTGCCCGAAGTGGTCCCCGTGGTGGCCGCACCGAAGGCGGTCCGGACTCCGAAGGCCCCCGCGGCCAAGGTCGTGTCCAAATCCAAACCGAAGCCCAAGGCGAAGGCCAAAGCCAAGCCGGCGCCCAAGGGAGGGAAGACGGTAAAGAAGGTGGCCAAGGCGGTCAAAAAGTCCGCCCCGGCGAAGAAGGCGATGAAGCCCAAGGCCGTGAAAAAAGTCGCGGCCAAAAGAGCTCCGGCGAAGAAGGCCACCGCCAAGAAGACCGTGAAGAAGGCGACGAAGCCCGCAGCCACGAAGAAAAAGAAGTAGGTTTTGGCCGAGGGGTTGGTCAGCCCGGTGGGCGAATCATTGCGATCCGCCAGTCACCCCGGTCCACCGCGTTCCGTCGTCCGCCCTGCGCCGGCAGGGCGCGCGTTCGCGGAGGAGTCTCAGAACGCGTAGCCGAGCGAGCTGGTGATTCGCTGGTCCGTGCGGGCGTCCTGCTTCACCACGGAATTGTCGAATTCGTGTTCGAAGCGTAGATTCAGCGATAGCCGGTCGGTAAAACGGCCCTGGAGCGCCGCGTCGAACTGCAGCTTGTAGTTCTGCCGACCATCCGCAAACGGACCCGTTGTTTCGTCCGACCACCGCACCAAGGAGTTCTGGGTCAGGGTGAAGCGTCCGTTGATCTTGTAGGTGTAGTCCTCGAAGAATTCGGCGAGGAGTTGGACATTGGGATCTGAGCCGACGGCCTGCCGATACTGTCCGGTGGCGCCGACGCCGGCGTTGACGATGTGGCGATCCCGATTGAGGACGCGGTAGCCAACGCCGATATTCTGCTCGTAGCTGGCGTCGATGGCTTTGATTTGGTCCGAGAGATAGGTGGTCAGAGCCTGGCTGAAGAAATCGTCTTCAAAGTCCCGGCGCCAACGGAAACTTGCGTCGTAGCGGTCCGCGCTCTTGCGGTCATTTTTCTCCCCGTAAAGCAGGCGGCCGGTCGCTCGGTACTGATTGCGGCCGATCTTGCGCTCGGTGTCGCCACGCAGGCTGAAGTCCACCGAGTCCGTGGCTCCTGATTCCTGCTTGAAGCCGAATTCGATCTTTCCGCGCCAGCGGGACGTGTCAGGTCGGGCGCCGCTGGCGACCATTGCCGCTGGCTTGATGGCCGGCGAGGCCGCGGGCGGCACCGCGGGGGCGGGCTCGGTCAGAGGCGGCAGCCCGGCGAGGCTCTCCGGAGGGGTGGCGGAAAGCTCGACCACCTCGGCCTCCGCCGTGGCGATGCGGACCTCGCCCAGCGCCGCATGGCGAAAGCGGATTAACTCCCCGGTCTGCTCGATCACGGTTCCGGTCAGACGATCGCCATTTTTGAATCGGAGTTCGTCCGCTCCGCGGGCGACGGGCACGGCCATCCCTGCGATTATCAACCCAAGGAAGAGTGCGCCCAGTCCGGATTGTTGAGGGGGTGGCATGAAGGACGGAATCGTTTGTGCAAGAGAGGTTCCGGTAGGAAAAAGTCGGCTTGCTTGAGTAAAACCTCGGATTGGGCGGTAAGTTCCTTTTGAGCAGACATTCGGGCCCGCTTTTTACTTTCAGGATCTATAAATAGCTAAAATTATATTGAACAATTAGTTAAGTATAGCCGATAGGTGGCAGAGCGTCGCCAGAACCGGCGGAGGAGTGACCCGAAGGCGCCGCTTACCATTCGCAACACCATCACGATGAAGACCCCGGGCAACGCTTTTCATTTACAACTGCCTTGCAGATTTCACCTTGTCGGCCTACTCATGGCTGGGTTGAATGACTTTGCTGCCTGATTGGGCATTTTATTTTATCAATCCCTACAGTTCTATGAAGAAGCTCCAATCCACCAAGGGTTTTACCCTCGTCGAAATTATGATCGTTGTCGTTATTATTGGCCTCTTGGCCGCGATGGCGATTCCTGCATTCCAGAAGGTCCGCTCCGGCGCGCAGGATAAGAGGGTCACGGACAATCTGCGCCAGCTGGGCGCCGCGGCTGACCAGTACTTCCTCGAGAACGGTGTCTCCACCGTCGCCTTGTCGGTCCTCGTTGGCACGGAGTCCTCGCAGTACATCAAGGCCCTGCAGACGGTCGCGCAGGAAAACTACGCTACCCAGATCAATCAGGGTGCGGCGATCACGGCTTTCGGCGTCGCCGGTGCCCGCACGATCACGTACAACAACTAAGGCGATTCGATTCGCTTACCTTTCGAGCCGCTTGGGAAACCAAGCGGCTTTTTACGTCCGGCTAAGTCACAGGCCGACCCTCTGCATGGTATTATCTTGTTATTGGTTATTGGGTTAAGAATTTCCGAGGTCCGCAACTGGCAGCAAAGGGGGTCGTTCGCCTTGGCGATCACTCCACAAATCGAGCCAGGCGCCCCCGGAGTTTACCCCCGTCGAAATCATGATCGTTTTCGTCATCATCGGCCTCCGGGTCGCGGCGGCGATTCCTGCGCTCCCGAAGGTCCGCACCAGCTCGCAGGACACGGCGGTTAATTATACTTTGTGCCCGCTGGGCGTCGCGGCTGATCAATACCTCCTCAAGAACGGTGTCTCAACTATCGCCTTGTCGGTCCTCGTTGGCACGGAGTCCTCGCAGTACATCAGGGCCCTGCAGACGGTCGC
>CAMAXB010000068.1 GCA_945862035.1 Opitutus sp. GAS368 | reverse complement strand
CGGCGATCGAGTGGGCGCGGCGCGGGCTGTCATGAAACACGATGCAAGTCACCTTGTAGCCGAGTTCGGCGAGGGTTGCAGCTGCGGAGGCGCCGGCGAGACCGGCTCCGACCACCACGACCTCGTACTTCCGCTTGTTCGCAGGATTGACGAGCTTGATCTCCGCCTTGTGCTTGCGCCACTTGTCAGCGAGCGGACCGGAGGGAACCTTTGATTCGAGCGTAGCCATGGATCGGGCAGGAAAGATTAACGTGAAAGCAAGGTGGAAGCAGTGACCTCGGGTCGGAGGGAAACCTGGCCCATCAGGATGGAGGCCGGGATGGCCAGATTGCCGAGGAAGTACACCACACAAAGCACAACGACGGCCCTTCTCAAGCCACCCGCCCATTTATAACTCCGCCAGCCAAGTGTCTGAAACATGCTGTCAGCGCCATGGACGCGGTGAAAACTGAGGAGGCCGACCGCCAGGATGTAGAAGCCGGAGACGATGGCGTTTTGAAAACCCAGAATCACCATGCTGTGCACGTCGGCAACCTCGGTGCCGGCCTGCACGACCGGGAAGCCAGCCACATAATAATCATGCTGCAGGGTGTACAGCGGGAGATTGTCCTTGAAGTTCCCCGCCTGGACCCCGCCGAGGGTGAAATGAGCCAGGTGATAGATGATGAACGCCAGCACCACGAAACCCGTCAGCCGCATGGAGCGGGAGGCCAGCGTGGCGCGAATTGTATTCTTCACCCCGTAATCATTTACGCCCCTTGCCTTGCGATTCTCCAAGGTGAGCACCACCGCCAGCCACACATGGATGACGACGGCGGCGATCAGCGAGAGGCGCGCAACCCAGAGGAGTGGACCGAGATCATGAAGGAACCGGGCGTACCCGTTGATCTTGTCCGGATGGGAGAAAATCTGGAGGTTTCCCACCAGGTGGCCGATGACAAACCCGACAAGGATCAGCCCGGAAACGGCCATCAGGAATTTGCGGCCGATCGAGGAACGAAAAAGATTACCGAGAAGGCTCATCGCTGGTCAGTGAAGGGGGGAATGGGCGGACAAAATAAACGCGCGAAAACATCGCGTGCCTACCTCGTTCGGAATGTTGATAACCAACTGCCCCTTCTAATGTAAAGACCCCCGACGGCTGACCGAAACAAGCGTCTGTTCTATTAGGCTGACTAACCCGAACCAGAAGGGGGTCGGGCGTGGCCTTACTTTGCCAAAGGCTTGAGCAGAGCAAATTTACCACTCGCCGCGGGCGCGATAAACCGACGCCGGAAGGCGACTACGCGCTGGCCATCGCCCAATACCCGGGCCACGGCGTCCTCCAGTTCGGGCGGCGCCACCTCTTCCGACACGTAATGGAAGTCCCAGCGATTTTCGGTCGTCTGGACCAGGGAGTAGTGCCAGCAGGAAAACGCCTCCGGCAAAGCCGCGTCGATCTCACTGGGCGAAACGAGGGAGCCATCCGGGCGAAAATAGAGTCCCGATTCGCGACCCAGCACGCGAAAACCGGTGGCAAAACGCTGCACGATATCCCCCGTGTGGTAGCGAAGAAGCGGCATGGCCTCGCGGTCGCGGGTTGTCACCACGATCTGAAACACGTCGGCACGACCGCGATAAGGCACCAACTCGACAAAGGCATTCCCATCAATCACGTACGAGTCATCCTTGAAGGCCTCCCCGACGAAGAGGTAGCCCGCTTCGGTTGAACCGTAGAGGTCAACTTGCGGGGCGGGAAAAACTTCCGCAATCCGGCGGCTGTGCTGGAGACTCGCTTTCCCGTAGGTCAGAATGACGGCCTTGATGCTGGGGACCGACACCCGGCGCTTTCTAACGGCACGCGCAAGCAGGGAGAGGTAAATAGGCTCGCCTTCGAGCACGTCGGGTTGGACCGCCTGAAGTTCAACCACGATCCGGTCCCACTCCGCCTCCGGAAAGACGAAGGGGTCACTAGTGAGATTCAAATAGACCGTACCATCGAAATAGCGGTGGGGAAACGGGTGGTCCTCGTAGGGGCAGATGTTGCTGGAACACCCCACCGGGGCGAGGACACACTTGCGGTACGGTCGCCCCACGTAGGAACGAAGAATCGGCGAGGCGAGGTAGGCGCGGTCAGTCTGCGCATTCCACCAGCCCTCTTCCATGATCACGGTCATTGGCGACTGGGTGGTGCCGCCGGTGCTCTCGTACTCAAAACGCTTGTCTGCCAGTCCCCGTTCGACCTCGGCGTAGTCCCGGAAGAACGCCTGGTGCCCGCGCTCCACAATTTCCTTTTTGGTCAGGGTCGGGATTTCCCGGTAGCAGCTCCACTGCAGCGGCTCCGAGTGCAGGGCAAAACGTTGCGGGTACAGCGGGCTGCGGCCGTAGATGCGCCGGATTTCGGTCTCAAGCGGCGCAGGCACACAGTTCTCGTCGGCAGGGCCGAGCGAATCCGGACGATTGGCAAACAGAGGTGCGGACATCTTCACCTTCACCTTTAACGGTCGCGACCGGTTAAGTCAAACGCCCGGGCTCATCCGGAACTCCGTCCAGTGCGGTTCGAACAGCAGCAGCGCGTTCAAGGTCAGAGCATGGGTGATCAGGCCCGATCGCGCGCCCGCAAAAACATCCGCGACGGGCAGGGTGGTGATCTCGATTTCCTCGTCCTGATCCCACTCCGGGCCGTTCACGCGCGCCGCCTGTTCAACCAGGATAAAGTGGCAGCGATTCGACTGGATCGCCGGATTCGGATGCACGGAGCCGAGCAGGCGAGCCCGCGACCCGACAAAACCCGTTTCCTCGCCGAGCTCGCGCACGCCGGCGGCCAGGGGATCTTCACCCGGATCAATCGCCCCGCCGGGCAGCTCCAGCGAGAAACCATCGATGCCAAAACGAAACTGGTTCACCAAGACGAGCCGCCCATCCGTCGACAACGCAACGACGACAACCCAGGAGGGCGCGTTGATCACGATGAAGTCGCGCTCGGTTCCCCGGACCGGGTGACGATAGCGCGCCTCGCGCAAATCGAGGATGCGCGTGGCGGCGAGCGAACGATCTCCCTGCTTTTCCCAGCGCGCCGGAGAGGGATTGGATGAAGGCATACGCAAAAAAAAGCCTCCCAACCCGAAGGTGGGAGGCGAAAATCGGGGCACGAGGGCCGCTTACTTCTGCGGAAGCTTCACCTTCTGGCCAACCTTGAGGCTGTTCCAGTTCACGCCGGGATTGACGGCCTGCAGATCACCGATCGCGACGCTGTTCGCGCGGGCAATCTTCACACCGGTGTCACCGGACTTCACGACGTACTCGCCAGGACCGGCCACGACGGGACCGCTCTTGCCGGCGGCCGCGCGGGGCGCAGCTTTGGCGGACTCCTGAATCTTGACGATCTCGCCGCGAACATTGCCGATCTCGAGGGCGACCTGTTGGAAGGCGTCATTGGTCTGCTTTGCGAGATTCGTGACGGAGGTGTTCACCCGCTCGCTGGCCGCGACCGAGTTGCGGACCTCGGCCTCAAGCGACTCAACTTTGGTGAGCTGCTCGGTGTGGAGGGCCATCGTCTTGGTGGCGGACGAGATCTTGAACAGCGCCACGACGGCCAAGAGAGCCCCGAGCACTCCTGCGATGAGGCTGCCGATCGGCAGGATGCTGCTGTTACTTTCGCGAGAAATAGTGTCCATGTGGTGAAAGGAGAGATATAGGGAGTAGGTGGGATACCCGGCTGAGGCAAGCCGGGAAATGAAGGGAACGTAACCAAGCGCTCCACGCCCTTTTAACCCCGATTCAATGAATTTAGCCTCAATTTGATCACAACCATTGACACCTGCGCGAGCAGTCGGTGCCCTACTCCCCTGTGGTTTTCGGGGTGTAGCTTAGCCTGGTAGAGCGCCTGGTTTGGGACCAGGAGGTCGTAGGTTCGAATCCTATCGCCCCGACCACTGATTCTCAGTCGAAGTCCGTTACTTACCGTCGACCTTAAACTGGATCGACGGAGGGGCCTCACCGGGGGCGGAAGCCGGGGCCACCGAGGCGGGCGTTGGGGCTTGAACAGCGGCCCGAGCCCTAAGCATGAGGGCCCGCTGGGTCCAAATGCTCTCCGGGTCGATGCTCATAACCTGTTCGGCCAGCGTGGAGGCCTCGTCGGCGCGACCGGCCGCTGCAGCCGTAATCGCCCGATGGTAGGCCGCCTCGGCCCGGACCGCTTTCGAACCGGCAATGTCGTCCACCAATGCTTTTAAGGCGGCCTCGCCGGCAGCCACGTCGCCCCCATTCAGCTTGGCCATCCCCAGCCCCAGCTGAATCCGACCGGCGAAAACAGAGTCCTTTAAAATGGGCGCTGCCTTGCCGTACTCGGATTGGGCGTCGGGGTACCGGCCCGCAGCATACGCTTCGTCGGCGAGGCGCAGGTGGGCGGCACCGGCCAGCCGGTGGCCGGCATGAGCGGAGGCAAAGGACTTCAGCTGATCACTCGTAACCGCCGCCCCATAGGCGGCAGCGACGCCGGCCTCACGCTGGGCGGCCATCACGCCGTAGGCGCCCTGGCCAATGATCGCGAGCAGGACTACGACGCAGATAATGATCACCAGCTTCCCGTTCTTCTCCCAGAATGCACGAAGCGTCTCTTCAAAGCCAGGGGTGATGACCGCGGCTTCAGCCGCGACGGGCGGCTGGTCACCACTGACGGGAGAAGGCGTGTTGGGGGTCGACATGGGAATGATGAATTTTGGAAAACCGTCACCCAAACATATCACCCCGGGGCCGTAAAGGCGGGAGTTGGCCCCGGAGGTGAGGAGTCAACGACGCCTCTCCTCCTTCACGGCGAAAACGTGGACGGGGGAGCGCTGGTTAGAGAATCACGACATTACCCCGGTACTGCTGGATCGGACGAACACCGATCTTCTTGTTTTTGAGGGCTTTGATTCCCTCAATGGCCGCGTAGGCGCCGGTAATCGTGGTCATGATGCACACGTTGTGCGCGTAGGCCGCAGACCGGATCTGATTTTCGTCGCGGCGCGGGATCATCCCGCCCGGCGTATTGACCACCATCTGGACTTGACCGTTCTTGATCATGTCGACCGTGGTTGGGCGGCCCTCCCCGATTTTGGCGACACGCGTCACCGGAACGCCCTGTTCCGTGAGCGTCTTGGCGGTGCCGCTTGTCGAGAGGATGCTAAAGCCGAGTCCGACGAGTTGGCGGGCGAGGTCGACCGCGCGGGCCTTGTCGCCGTCCTTCACCGAGAGAAACACATTGCCCTTGGTCGGGAGGCCGGGCTTCGCCGCGGCCTGTGCCTTTGCAAAAGCCACGCCAAGGTCATCATCGAGCCCCATGACCTCGCCCGTGGAGCGCATTTCCGGTCCCAGGGTGATGGTCGCGCCGGGAAAGCGCACAAAGGGGAAGACCGCTTCCTTGACGCACCAGTGCTTGGGGGTCTGCTCCCGGGTGAAACCAAGGTCCTTGAGCTTCACGCCGACCATGACCTTGGCCGCAAGCTTTGCCAAAGGCAGGCCAATCGCCTTGGCCACGAAAGGAACCGTGCGCGAGGCCCGTGGGTTGACCTCGAGGATGTAGAGCTGGTTGTCCTTGATCGCGAACTGGACGTTCATCAGGCCGACGACCTTAAGCTCACGCGCGAGCGCGTGCGTGGCGGTCCGGACCACGTCGAGCATCTCCTGCGAGAGCGTGTGCGGCGGCATCACCATGGCTGCATCACCCGAATGGACGCCGGCAAACTCGATATGCTCAAGCATGCCACCGATAACCGAGGTTTCGCCGTCGCTGATGCAGTCAACGTCCAGCTCGATCGCGTCCTCCAGGAACTTGTCGATCAGCACGGGCTTATCCGGCATGACATCGAACGCTTGGCGCACGACACCCCGGAACTCCTCCTCGCTGAAAACGATGAACATTCCGCGACCACCAAGGACGAAGGACGGGCGCAGCAGCACCGGGAAGCCGATCTCCTTGGCGAACTTCAGCGCGTCGGCCTCACTCATGGCCGTCCGGTTGGCCGGCGATTTGAGGCCGGTCTTGTCGAGAATGGCAGAGAATTGCTTCCGATCCTCGGCGAGCTCGATGCTTTCGGGGGAGGTGCCGATGATGTTCACCCCGTTGGCCTTGAGGGCGGTGGCGAGGTTGAGCGGAGTCTGGCCGCCAAACTGCACGATGACGCCATCGCATTTCTCCTGCTGGTAGACTTCCAGCACGTCCTCCAGCGTGAGGGGCTCGAAGTAGAGCCGGTCGCTGGTGTCGTAGTCGGTTGAGACGGTCTCGGGATTCGAATTGAGCATGACGCTCTCGTACCCCAGTTCACGGAGCGCGAAGCTCGCGTGGACACAGCAGTAATCGAACTCGATGCCCTGGCCGATGCGGTTGGGGCCGCCCCCGAGGATCATGATCTTCTTCTTGCCGCTCGGCGGCATGACCTCGTTCTCGTCGCCGTAGCTGGAGTAGTAGTAGGGCGTGAAGGCCTCGAATTCCGCGGCGCAGGTATCGACCAGGCGATAGGTAGTGTTGACGCCCCGTTTCTTGCGCTCGGCGCGCACGGCGGCGAAGTCGGCCTTGAGAATATGGGCGAGCTGGACGTCGGAAAACCCGAACTGTTTTGCCCGGCGCAGTGCGACGGTCTCGACGGTGGCGAGGGTCTGCTTCGCCAGCGCCTGCTCCATCTCGAAGATCTCGTGGAGCTGCGTGAGGAACCAGCGGTCAATCTTGGTGATGTCGAAGACGCGGTCGACCGAGTAGCCGGCCTTGAAGGCGTGGCGGATGAAATACACGCGCTCCGCGTTGGGCGTGCCCAGCTTCGCGTTGATGAGCTTCTCCTCGACGGGTTCGTCTCCCCCATGCTTGCCCCCGCCGCCGAAGCCGCGGGCGCCCGTCTCAAGCGAGCGCAGGCACTTCTGCATCGATTCCTTGAAGGTGCGTCCGATCGCCATAGCCTCCCCCACCGACTTCATGGCCGAGGTCAGCGTGGTGTCGGCATCGGGAAACTTTTCGAAGGTGAAGCGCGGGATCTTCGTCACCACGTAGTCGATCGTCGGCTCGAAAGACGCCGGGGTGAGGCGCGTGATGTCGTTGCGCAACTCGTCGAGCGTATAGCCCACGGCGAGTTTGGCCGCGATCTTTGCAATCGGGAAGCCGGTTGCCTTGGAGGCCAGCGCCGACGAGCGAGAAACGCGAGGGTTCATCTCGATCACGACCTGGCGCCCCGTGTCCGGATCGATGGAGAACTGGATATTCGAGCCGCCGGTCTCAACGCCGATCTCGCGGATCACGGCGAAGGAGGCGTCGCGCATGACCTGAAACTCCTTGTCGGTCAGGGTCATCGCCGGGGCCACAGTGATGGAGTCGCCCGTGTGGACCCCCATCGGATCAAAATTCTCGATCGAGCAGATCACGACACACTGGTCCTTGTGATCGCGCATGACCTCCATCTCGTACTCCTTCCAGCCGAGCAGGCACTCCTCCACCAGAACCTCGTGCACCGGGGACAGGTCGAGGCCGTTTGCAACAATGCGCTCGAACTCCTCCTTGTTATAGGCGATGCCGCCGCCGGAGCCACCGAGCGTAAACGACGGGCGGATGATGAGGGGGAACTTGCCGAGCATTTCAGCCGCCGCGCGCGCTTCTTCGAGCGTCTTGACCGTGCGGGAGCGGGCCACATCCAGGCCGATCTTGATCATCGCCTGCTTGAAGGCCTCGCGGTCCTCACCCTTGTGAATCGCCTCCGGCTTGGCGCCGATCATCTCGACGCCATACTTCGCCAGGATGCCCTGCTTGTGCAGCTCCATTGAGAGATTAAGCGCGGTCTGGCCACCGAGGGTGGGCAGCAGCGCAGAGGGCTTCTCCGCCACGATGATCTTCTCGAGAAACTCGACCGTGAGGGGCTCAATGTAGGTCACATCGGCGAACTCCGGATCGGTCATGATCGTCGCCGGATTGGAGTTAACCAGAATGACACGGTATCCCTCCTCTTTCAGCGCTTTGCACGCCTGAGTGCCCGAGTAATCGAACTCGCAGGCCTGGCCGATCACAATAGGACCGGCGCCGATGATGAGAATGGACTGAAGATCGGTGCGCTTCGGCATGGACGTAGATTGGGCGAAGGGTTGCGGGCGCGCCCGGGCGCGGCAAGCGGGAAGTCACGCCGAACCCGAAATCGACCTGCGGCCCACCATTTCCCTCTCCGGCGGGCGCGACGTTACCCCAGCGAGCTTCGGCCGACTCCCCGCGCCTTGGCCCCAGCGTCCTTGACCCCGGCGCACGCGGAGGATGCGGTCAATGCCCTGCTGCCGCGGCCCGGCCAGATGATCGGCCAACGTCGGCCAGTCCTTGAGTTCCTTCCGCCGAAGCGGGAGCTGCTGTGACGCTATGACGCGAGTCGCCGTGGTGGCGGCGATCTTCGAATCCACCCGGCTCAGCTCCACCACTTTACCGGGCCAATGGTAGGCTGCGAGGACCGCCAACGCGTCAGGGGTGAACTCAACCCCGTTCGCATAGAGATGCGGATTGGCCGCCTTCACCAGGAAATGTCTCACCAACTGCGGAATGTCGTCGGTGCGTTTCCGCAGGGTGGGCATGGTGACCGGAAGGGACGCCACCCGGTAGAAAAGCTCGTCATAAAACGGCCCCTCGTCGGTCAGCTTTTCCAGATCGACGTTGGTGGCGCAGACCAAGCGGAATCCGTAGACTGTATTCCAAGGGACGCTAACAAGTTCCCTCTGCATCGGCAGGGCCGGGGCCTGCAGGTGCTGCATGAAAAAGGGTTCCACCCCGCGCTCGCTGCACCCATTCTCCACCCGTCCCATTTTCACCAATCGATCCGGCGCGGAGACCTGCCGTGGAGCTCAGGGCGCCATCGATGCCAATGAAGGGGGCGTCCGCCGGTGCGCTGGGGTAAGCCCCTCGCCCCAATCAATGGAAATTGCCGTGCGTGAGGCCGGGCAGATCAATCAGGAACTGCGTGGCGGCCGGCAACTTGGCACCGAAATCGGCAAACAGGGCGGCGAAGACAGGGATCACAAAATCCAGCAGGACGTTGACCAGCACCACCGCCAAACCAATGACCGCGACCGGGTAGGTCATCGCCGACTTAACCTTCTTGCTGAGCTTAACGCTCGCCTCGAAGCAACCAGCAACCTTGCCCAGAATCTCCGCCCGCGCGCCAGAGGCTTCGCCCGCTTCGATCATCGAAATGAAGAGGGAGTTGAACGATGGGGGAAATTTCTTCACCGCGGCGGGGAAAGAGTTGCCCGACGAAAGATCGGCCTGAACATCGCGGATGATGAAGCGAAAGTTGAGGTCTTGAGTCTGGTCCGGCAGCGCCTCGAGACACTGCATCAACGGCAGGCCCGCGATCAGCAGGGAGGCGAGCTGCTGCGTGGAGATCGCCCGTTCACCCCAGGGCCCTTTGTCGTTCTGCGCCTTTTTTCCAGAGCCTTTTGCTTGGCCATGGCCTGCGCCGCCTTGACGTTGGGGCGCTTGGGCTGGTTCGCGGGACGCAACGTCTGCGCCTGACCGGACGGAACAGACGAGAGAACGGCAGGGCCCTAAAGCAAAACGGACCCGGCGAGACCCGTAATCCCTTTTGCAACCGGCCGGCGTAAAAAATGCGCGAGTCGGCCTCGGGTTGCGGGAGAGCTCCTTGCGGCCCGACGCCAAACCCGGCTTGACCGGACGCGAACCGGCGTGGACGATGCTTGCCGGTGTCTTCGCGGGTGTAGTTTAGTGGCAAAACACCACTCTTCCAAAGTGGTTTCGACGGTTCGATTCCGTCCACCCGCACCAAACCTGTTTCCGCGTCACGCCCCATCCCTCGCTTTCATCGGTGAACGCCCGGAGTCTGACCGTCAGCGGCTGGTTAAGAACTTGCACGGCCCGGGCCGCTGGTGAGACCTTCGGCGCCCCACGGCTTTAATCCTTATCATCACTGTTCCCTCACCTGTGCCATGAAGCGGATCCTTCTCACGACGACCTCGTTCCAAGACACGCCCGGCGCGCATCATCAACTGCTGGCGGAAGGCGGCTACGACATCGTGCGTGAGCGCGGCCCGCTTTCCGAGGCACGCATGCTCGAGCTCGCCGGCCAGTTCGATGCCTACCTTTGTGGCGACGATGCCCTGACCCGCGCGGTCATTCAGAAATCCTTACCCCGCCTGCAGGTAATCTCGAAGTACGGAATCGGATTGGACAAGATCGATGTGAAGGCGGCGACCGACCTGAGGGTGCCCGTATTGTTCACGCCCGGAGTGAACCACACGACCGTGGCCGAGCACACCTTTGCCCTGATGCTGGCCGCGGTGCGCAATCTCGTCGTGGAGGCCAATCACGTCGCCGCCGGCCGCTGGACGCGCATCACCGGCAACGAGGTCTGCGGGAAAACGCTCGCGATCGTCGGCTTTGGCCGCATCGGCAAGGAAGTGGCCATCCGCGCCGCCGCTTTCGGGCTCAAGATCATCGGCTACGGCAACTATTGGGATGAGGACTTTGCCCGCTGGTACGGCGTCGAGCGGGTGGAGGACTTCGACGAGGTTCTGCGGCGGGCCGACCTCATTTCCCTGCATACGAAACTCACGCCGGCGACCAAGCACCTCATCAACGCGAGGAACTTCCCGTTGATCAAGAGGGGTGCCGTGATCGTGAACACCGGGCGCGGCGAACTGGTTGAGCTTCCCGCGCTGGTCGCGGCCCTCAAGTCGCAGCACCTGCTGGCCTATGCGGCCGACGTGCTCGATCAGGAACCACCTCCGCCCGATCACCCGCTGCTTGGGCTACCCAATGTAATCCTGACCCCCCACATCGGATCCCGCACGCACGAGAGCGTGCAGCGCCAGGCTACATGCGCGGTGGAGAATCTCCGCCTGTTCTTCGCCGGCAAGACGCCCATCGCTCAAGCCAATCAGCTTTAACCCGCCGTCGCTTTCCCCATGCCCGACACGTACCATGTTGTTCCCGAGTCCCAGCATAACGCGCTCATTCAGGCCGCGTACCAGCACCGCGGGTTCCAAGCCGATGAATCGACTGAAGGGGCGAGATTCTGCGCCGAGGCCTCACGCCACGGCATTCGCACCCACAACGGCATCAAGGCCCTGCATCTCGACCATCTCTTTGGCTCCGGCTCGCAGGGCTGCGTTCCGGGCGCCCAGATTGTGGAGAAGCCCTCCCGCTTTGAGGCGGCCAAAATCTGGAATGCCAACAAGAAGCTCGGCCAGTCGACCGCCTACCGGGCGATGGATGAGGCCATGCGCTTGGCCGACAAATACGGCGTCGGCACCGTCTCGGTCGACAACGCCTTCCACTACCTTTGGGGCGGCGGCTACGTGATGGATGCCGCCAAAAAGGGCTACATCGCCTACACCAACTGCACGGCAGCTCTGGCCGAGGTGGTTCCCTTCGGTGGTAAGTTTCCCACCCTCGGAACCAACCCGCACTCGTGGGGCTTCCCCACCACCGAAGCAGTCGGGTATCCCATCGTCATCGACTGGGCGACCTCTGTGGTTGCGATGGGCCGCGTCCAGCAGCTCGCCCGCGAGGGCAGGAATTTGCCCGCCGACGCAGCCGTGGACGAAAACGGGGCAATGACCACCGACCCCAAGAAAGCCAAATTCCTCCTCCCGTTCGGCGCACACAAGGGCTACGGCCTCTCACTGATCAATGAGATCGTCGCTGGGTTCATCGGCGGCTCGATTCCCACGATCCGGAATCGCTGGGACAAGGCCGAGGGCGACAAGGGCACCTGCTGTTTCTTCTTTCAGGTCATCCATCCCGATGCGATCAGCACGGGCGCGTTCGCCCAGGGCCGCAATCAGCAGCAGAACGTCAAGGCAGTCATCGCCGATGTGCTGGGCCACGGTAACGAATCGTGCATGCTCCCCGGACAGCTCGAGGCAGGATGGGCCCAGAAGACCGCTCAAGCCGGTGGACTGCTCTTCACCCTGGCTGAAATCGAGGCCTTCAACGAACTCGCCGCAGAGGCGGGCCAGCC
>CAMAXB010000067.1 GCA_945862035.1 Opitutus sp. GAS368 | reverse complement strand
TCCACTCGGTCCAACCGCGTGTGGTGTACTTGCCCGCGGCGGTGAAGACGGGGGAGCCCTTGGCGGGATCGTATTCCTTGAAGATCAGGTCGATCTTCTGGCCGGAAAGCTGCCAAAAGCGGCGGAGGGCCGGGGCGAGGTCGGAGGCTGTGAGCTGGTCGTCGATGCGCATGGGTGGGAGTGGGAGAAAAGTAGCGAGTAGCGGGTAGTGAGTAGCGAGTAGACGGAAGACCGAGGGCGGGTCAGTAGCGCTTGTCCTTGCGGAGGTGGAGAATGATGAAGCGGCTGTCCTCGATCGCGGCGTAGGTGTGCTCGAGGACGGCGTCAAACTGGATGCTCTGGCCGGGGCCGAGGTCGCAGACCTCGTGGGGGAGGGTGAGGTGGATGCGGCCGGAGATGACCCAACAGACCTCGTGGTCATCGTGGTGGATTTCCGGGCGGTTCACGACCGCGCCCGCCGGCGCCTCGCCCAGGAGGCCGACAATGTTGGCGTAGCGGACTTGGCGGAACTGAAATTTTCCGGAGCGGTACGACTGCTCTTCCGTGCGGTGGGCGAAGGGCGACTCGGCGAGCGCGAGCACATCGGCGGTGCTCATGCCGAGGGCGCGGGCGAGGCGGAAAATGGTGTCGATCTCGGCGGTGTGATGATTGCGCTCGAGCTTGGAGATGACGGCGGTCGACACGCCCGAGGCTTCCGAAAGCTGGGCAATGGTCAGGTCGTGACGATGCCGCAGATGGCGAATCACGCTGAAGTCGAACTTGGGGGCGGGGGCGACCACGAACGATTTTTAGCCGGTTGAAATAGTTCGTAACAAGTATAAAAAGAACCAGAATATAGTTTTTAGGAAAGTTATCATCTCCCTTTCTTACGACCAAAAGGGTCAGCGGGGCTGCCGATTGCGGGTACTTGCGGGAGTGGCGCTCTGTGAGCGAGTTACGGCGAGGTTGCTCCAAACTCGGAGATCGGAATCTGCTTTGGCCACGAAAAACACAAAGGGCCTCAGTCGCGGAAGAAGCTCCCGCGGCGCGCTAGAGGGCGCTCGGACGGCGTCGGTGGGAGGACCGGCTCCGAATCTTCGTGTTCTTCAGGGCGATCCTCCGTCGGTCTGGAGGGCTCGGCTGTCTTACGGCCGAGCGCATGGGACGATCAGCGAACTGATCGACTGGACTCAGTCCTTGCGCGCGGGGGCGGTGGAGTCGCCGATCAGCAGCGGGGCGGGAAGGACGAGGTCGGTGAACCCTTCCTCCGGTATGCCCTTGGCGAGAATGAGGCGGGCGGCGGCGGAGCCGAGTCGGTCGGGGCTCGTGCCGGCGCTGGTGATGCGGAAGGCGCCCTCGGTGCTGAGGTCGGACACGTCGCCGGCGGCGAGGCTGAGATCGTCCGGCAGGGTCCAGCCCTCGCGCAGCAGCGCGAGCGCGGCGCCGGAGGCCATTGGCGTGTTGTACGTCACGAAGGCGGTGGGGAAGTCCTTGCGGCGCGCGTGGGTGAGCATGGCGTGGATGGCCTCCACGCCCTCCGCGCGATCGCCCTCCTTGAGCGCGATCACGTAGCGTGGGTCGAGCGCGAGGCTCTTGACCTCCATGGCGGCCTTGAAGGCGGCGAAGCGCGATTCGTGCCGCCCGAGATTGGCGTTGCCGCCGAGCCAGCCGATCCGGCGATGGCCCAGCCCGTACAAGTGGTTGATGACCTCGCCGAGGGCCTGAGGCTCGTTGCCCAAGACGGAGTGGCAGTAGCCGACGTAGCGGGCTGACACCGCCACGACTCGCCGCGTCAGCGTCAGGAGGTCAGCGAGGAATGGCTTGGCGACCTCGCCCAGCACGGCGACGCCGCCGAGATGATTGCTGGGGTGAAAGATGGAGCGCAGTTTTTCCGGCGTGAGCTCATCCTCCGCGCCGAGATAGACGGAGCGGTAGCCGTGTTTTTCCAGTTCCTGATGCAGCCCGTGCTGCACGTGGCCGAAGTAGGCGCTGGGAATGTAGAGGCGGAAGGGAGAGCGGAGGATGAAGCCGATCTGCTGGATGCGCGACTTGTCCGGCGCCGATTCGACGCGCATGCCCTTGGGCAGGTAACCCTGGCTGATCGCGCGATCCCAGATGCGGCGGTACGTCTCGGGATGGATACCCTCGCTGCGACCGTTCAGCGCCAGCGAAACGAGGGCCTGGGACACACCGAGGTCACGGGCAATTTGGGTCTGGGATATTTTGCGCTTGGTTCCCACAGGGTGATAATTTGCTAAACCGCGTTGATTTCAACGATTTATTGGCCACGCCCGGGCCGGGCGCGCGGTCAATCTGCGCTGGCCGGGCGCAGGTCGTATCGGGTCGAATCCTACAGGCGCTCAGAGCTCCCAGCGGTAGCCAAGGCGGTACTCGCGCAGCTCCAACTCGTAGCCGCTGGGGCGGGAGGGGGTTCCCTCAAAGGCAAATTCGGGCTCGGCGGTTAGGTTCTCGACCTCGAAAAATATGCGGCCCCTCTCGCCCGTTTTCCGGCTGAGCGAAAGCTCCCAGCGCGTGGCCGCGCGGACAAACGTATCCTCTGCTGCACTACGTCCGGCGGACTGCAGCGAACGTCCCTCGTACTCCGCTTGGAGGTTCAGCTCGTACCGCCCGCGCTCGTAGTTGAACGCTGCGCTGAGCTGGTTCTCCGGCTCGCGCGCCAGCGGGAGGTCATCGTTTGGTCGGCCCGCGACCTCCTGCTTGGAGTCCTGGTAGGTGTAGGTGACCTCAATGGAGGCCCCGTCCAGCAGGCCGCCGAGCGCGCCCAGATCCTGTTCCCAGGTCAAGTCGAGGCCGGTGAGCGTGGCCTCCCCGGCGTTCTCGGGACGTTGGCGGTCGTAGCCTGCGAACGGACCCTCGGTCAGCAGTACGGTCCGGTTGAGCGAGGGGTCCTTGATGTCGCGCAAGAAGAGTTGGAGGGAGAGCTTACCGTCCTCCGAGTAGTCGTAATCGGCCGCGATATCGTAATTTAGGTAGAGCGTAGGCTTGAGGTCGGGATTGCCCTCGCGGATGTCACGGCTCGAACGCTGGATGTTGCGGGAGGGAACGAGGTTGGTGTAGCCCGGGCGGATAATCGACTCGGTCCAGGACGCGAAGAGCGTCATCTTGGGCGAGAAGACATGGGTCAGGTGAACGCCGGGAAACCAGTTGGTGTAGCTCGTGTCGGCGGTGGCCGGGAGTGTGGCCTCGTACCGGCCATTGTCGTCGAAGATCACTTGGTTGGCGGTGAACTCATTGTCCGTCTGCTCGACGCGCACCCCGGCGAGGACGCGGGTTGGTCCGAAGCCGACGCTGGCCATGCCGTAGGCGGCCGTGACATGCTGGGACACCTCGTAGATCGACGGATCGGTGTCGCCGCGGGTGCGGTCGGAGTCGAGGGTGAATTTGCCGGGCGAGACAGTGAAGACGCGCTTGAGCGACTCGAGGGACGGGATCCGGTCGAAGCGGTAGCGGCCGTCGAGAATCGTGCGGTTTGGCCCGTCGAAGGGGGCGTCGCCCAGGCGGGCCCCGGCAGGGCCTCCGCCGTAGATGTCATTGGCGACGTCATTGTCCGTGTTGAGCCGCCGGATCTTCGCTCCGCCCTTGAGCCAGCCCGGCCGCGCGCCGAATGCTTTGCTGCGCGTCACGTCGAGGGAGGCGACCGAGTCGGACTCCGAGATGTCCTCGTCGCTGACCTCAAGCTCGTTGAGCCGAAACTGCGCGGGGTCGGCCGGCGGGGTGCCCGCGGGCGTGGCGAGTTGGGGGAAGGCCGGCTCGTCGCGCCGGTAAAGGAAGGACATTCCCTCCTGCTCATACTCGAAGTTGAAGCGGCGGTCGGACTGGAAGGACTGCTCGGTGTGCCCGGCCTTGAACTCGAGGCTCCACGCCTCGCTCTTCAGCGTGAGGCCGGTTGAGAGCGTGAGGTCGTAGTTGTCAGAGACGCCGCCGCGGGCCCCGCGGCGCGCGGTGGCATCGGTGAGGAGCACGCCGACGAAGCCCGGAACGGCCGGGGCATCCTCGAGCTCGAAGTTCATCTCGTAGGTGAGCGAGTCCTCGCGGGCGACCGAGCCGTCGACCCGGACGAAGGCAAAGCTCTCCGGCCCCAGGCGCAGGTCGAGGGTGCCGTTGAAGTTCATGCTGCGCCGCTGGTCGAGCGAGGACTCGATCTCAAACTCCTGTAGCTCGGTGCCGGGGCGGTTCCAATCCAGCTCGATCGCCTCCTCGGCCCGAACATTGCCCTCGTACTGCACGGTGCCGAGGAAACCGAAACGATTGCCGCGGCCGAAGACCTGGCCGTAGGTCACCGACACATCGGGCGTGAAGCGCCCGGCCAGCTCATCATAGCCAGCGGTGAGCTCCCCGCGGAGCGTGCGACCAGTCTGGTCATAGGCGCGGCGTGTCGTCACCCGCAGCAGGCCGCCGACTGCGTCGGCATCGAGGTCGGGCGTCGGCACCTTGGTGGACTCGACGCTGAGGACCTGGTTGGCCGAAAGGGCGGACAGCGCGGTGTTGGAGCGCTGGCCGTCGATACGGACCGACTCGAAATCGACATTGGTCCGGCGGCTGACGGACTCGGCTACGCTGGCATCCTGCACCAGTTCGACGCTCTCGGAGCGGGTGTCGCGCGCGGCCGGGCTGGCGGCCGGCGGAGGGATCTGAGCGGAGAGAAAGCTGGGCCCGAGAAGCAGGACGGCGGCAAGAAGGCGGGGCAGCAAAGGGCGGGCGGAGAGGGGAAGCATGGACGGGAAGGTAGCAGAGCCGTCACTAGGAGAAGATGACGGCCAGAAAAATTCCTTAGATCGCGCTCCCTCTGAAAGGGGTCTGGCCGCACATTGTTACATTTTTCCGAATTCCGGCCTGAAAATGTAACAATGTGCGGCCAGACCCCTTTCAGGGAAAGTGGGTTGGGAATCGGGGTGGGGTCGGTTGCGTTGGGGGGGAGGACGCGCTAGCGTCGCGGGCGTGAATTCTTTGAGGACGGTCCAAGCTGAGATTCTCGACGGGCTGGCCCCGGACTGCCCGGAGGCAATCGCCTCGCGTCGGGACCTTCGGGTGATCAACCGGCTGATGGGCGGCGAGCGCTGGCTCGGGCGGGAACTGCGCGGCCTGCGCCGCGCGGGCGAGCGGGTGCTGGAGATTGGCGCGGGGGAGGGCACGCTGGCGCGGGCCCTGGACGTGCCCGCAAACGAACTCGCCGCGCTCGACCTGGCCCCGCGTCCGGCGGCCTGGCCGGCGGGCGCGGAGTGGCATCAATCTGATGTGCTCGCTTTCGCCGGCTGGTCGCGTCAGCCGGTGGTGGTGGCCAATCTCTTCCTGCACCATTTTTCGGCGGAGACGCTGGGTCGGATCGGGGCGGAGCTGAACCGGCATGCCCGGGTGGTTCTGATCAGCGAGCCGCTGCGGGCCCGCCGGTCCGCGACGCTGTTTCGCCTGCTCTGTCCGATCATCGGGGCGCATGCGGTGACGCGGCACGACGGGCGCGTGAGAATTGAGGCGGGATTCCGCGGTCGTGAACTGCCGGACCTGCTTGGATTGGCCCCCGCGCACTGGCAGACGACGGTGGAGGAAACCGCGCTGGCGGGCTACCGGATGAAGGCGGTGCGACGAGCATGAGCTCCGCCGCTCACCACACAGTCTCCATTGTCGGCGGTGGCTTGGCCGGGCTGGCGCTCGGCGTGGCGCTGCGCCGGGCGGAGGTGCCGGTCGAGCTCTTTGAGGCGGGGGACTATCCGCGGCACCGGGTCTGCGGTGAATTCATGGCGGGGTTGGATGACGCCACTGTGTGCCGGCTGGGCATTGAGGAGGCTCTCGCGGATGCGGGCGCGGAGCGGCGCGTGACCTGGTACCTGCGGAACGAGGCGGTGGGTGGCCAGACCCTGCCGCATCCGGCGCGCACGATCAGCCGCTTGGTGCTCGATGCCCGCCTGGTGGCCCGGTTCACCGCGCTGGGTGGCCGTTTGCATCGGGGCCTGCGGCAGGCGCTGCCTTCGGATGCCACGGGCTGGGTGGACGCGGCGGGGCGCCGGCGGAGCACTCGCTCGCCTTGGATGGGCCTGAAGGCGCACTTCGGCGGGATCGATGCGAGTGCGGGGCTGGAGCTGCACCTCGGCGACGGGGCCTATGTCGGGCTCGCCACCGTCGAAGACGGCTGGGTCAATGTTTGCGGCCTGTTTCGTCGCCGATCCGGGCTGACGATGGACCGTGTATCGGCTTTGCCGGCGTATTTGCGCGCGAGCGGGCTGGACGGGCTGGCGGACCGGCTCGCGGCCGGGAAGATGCGGCTGGAATCCGCGAGCGCGGTGGCCGCGCTGCACTTTGACCGCAAGGTCGGGTTGGGTGACGGGATCCGCCTCGGCGACGCGGTTGCGATGATTCCCCCGTTTACCGGCAACGGCATGGCGATGGCCCTGATCGGCGCCGCCTGCGCCGTGGATCCGCTGGTGGCATGGGCCCGGCGGGAACGTTCGTGGCCGGAAACGGTCGGGTCGGTGCAGTCCGCGCTGCAGGCCGAGTTTCGAACCCGGTTGGCTGGCGCCAGCCTCCTGCACCCCTTTCTGGTCAATCCGTCGCTCCAGCGTGGCCTCGGCGCGGCCGCGCGCACGGGCCTGCTACCCCTCACCCGCCTCTATCACCTCCTGCACTGACCTGTCCCGCCCATGTACCTCCACGCGCTTGCCACTGCCTTGCCCACGGCCGTCTTCACTCAGGCGCAGTGCTGGGAGATCGTGCAGGGGTCGGATCTACGCGGTCGGCTCAGCCGTCGGTCGATGCTCACGCTCCGGACGATCCTGCGGCAGGACAGCGGCATCGACACGCGGCACTTCGCCATGCCGGAGATTGAGCGGATTTTTAGCCGCTCGCCCGATGAGTTGAACGAGGGCTTCCGCGCCGAGGCCCCCCGGCTCGCGGCCCGGGCCCTGGAGGTGGCGCTCGCCCAGGCGGGCGTGGCGGCGGGCGGCATCGACGCCCTGCTGATCTGCACCTGCACCGGCTACCTCTGCCCGGGCGTGACGAGCTATGTGGCGGAGCAACTCGGCCTGCGTTCCGATGCGTACCTGCAGGACCTTGTCGGGCTCGGCTGTGGCGCGGCGATTCCGGCGCTGCGTTCGGCGCAGGCGATCCTCGCGGCGAATCCCGATGCCGTGGTGGCTTGCGTGGCGGTGGAGGTTTGTTCGGCGGCCTTCTACATGGACGACGATCCCGGGGTGCTGGTGAGCGCCTGCCTCTTCGGCGATGGCGCCGCGGCCACGATCTGGCGGAGCCAGCCGGGCCCGACACGGCTTGTCTGTCGCGACTTCAGCACGGTGCACCAGCCGGAGAATCGCGATCGCATCCGCTTTGAAATGAAGCAGGGCAAGCTGCGCAATCTGCTTGATGCCGCTGTACCGGAGTTGGCGGCTGCGGCCGTGTCCGGCTTGCTGACGCAGGAGCGGGCGCGGCCCGATCGCGCGCCGATCGCGCGCCTCGTGGCGCACACCGGCGGCCGCGATGTGCTTGACGCGATCGAGCGCGTCGCCGGCCCGTGTGATCTCTCGGCGAGCCGAAGGGTGCTGCGGACCTGTGGCAACATGAGCAGCCCCTCTGTCCTGTTCGCGCTTGAGGCGGCATTGCAGGAAGGGCGGCCCGATCGCGACCATGACTGGTGGCTCACGAGCTTCGGGGCCGGTTTCAGTGCGCACGGATGCCGGCTGGGGATCTGACGCTGCGACCCGACGGATGGTTCTACGGAGAGCGCTCGCGCTTGATCGCGCCGATCACCTTGCCGAGGAAGGGATTCAAGAAAGGACGGTCGATCCAGCGCATGACGACGACCAGATCGTTTTCCGGGTCGAGGTAGATGATGTTCCAGCCATTGCCGCGGAAGGTGATGCTCGATTCGGGCGTCTCGCTGAGGGACTTGCGGCCCGGATTGAGGTACCAGTTGGCGAAGCCGTACTCCGCGTTGGCGGGACCGGGGGAGCGGGCGAGGGCGATCCAATCCCTGGATACCAGCTGCCGCCCGGCCCACCGGCCCTCGCGGAAGAAAAGGTAACCGAAGCGGGCGAGGTCCCACGCGTTGATGAACATGCCGCCGCCGAGATGGCCGCCGCCGCTGACGGACTGCATCCGCTGCCCGTCGATCGTGACCCAGGAGTTCTCGTAGCCATGCCAGCGCCAGGTGGAGGAGGCACCGATCGGCTCCATGATCTCCTCGTGCAGGACGGCGGGCAGCGGACGGCGCCAGACGTGCAGGGTGGCGAGCGAGAGCAGATTGATGCGGACGTCGTTGTACTTGAAGAAACTCCCCGGCGCGTGCAGCGGCCGGTTCGGATGGTCGGCGGGGGTGGCGCCAACGGGGCGGTCGGCCCAGTCGGGCATGTCCCAGAGCGTGCCGGACCAGTCGGAGGTTTGCCGCAGCAGGTGGGTCCAGGTGATGGGCGCGTTGTGGGCGGAAGCGAAGAGATCCTGCTCCGGCACGGGCAGGTAAGGTCCGACGCGATCGTCGAGATTGCGGATGAGTCCGCGCTCGTGGGCGAGACCGGTGACCGTGGTAAGAAAGGTCTTGGTGATGCTGTAGGTCATGTCGACCCGGTCCGGCTCGCCCCAAGTGGCGACGACATAGCCTTGGCGGATGACGATTCCGGTGATGCCTCCGCGCGGGCTGGTCGGCCCCATGATCTTGAAGAGCGGCTCCGACTTACCGAAGGTCTGCTGGAGATCGAGCGCGTTGTCGCGCGGGGAGGTCGCCTCGTGCTGGAGCGAAAAGTCGATCGCCTCCTGCAGCTTGGCGGAATCCATCCCGACTTCCTCAGGGGTGCGGCGCTCCCAGGCACCGCGGGGAGGAAAGTAGGGCTCCGCGGCGAAAGTGACTGCAGCCAAGGTGAAGACGAGGGTGGCGGCGAGGCCGGTACGGATGCGGCGGACGAGCGGATTCATGGTTGGCGGGGGACGTAGCGGGGGTGGGTGAGGGTGCGCCGCGGACGGATCACCTGTGGGGGCGGACCGGGCTGCCGAGGTAGTCGGCGGTGGTCGAGGTGAGGCCGGCGTGGCGGCATTCAGGGCAGAGGCGGTGGTCGGGGTTTTGCGCGATGGCCTCGGGGGCGACGAGGAACATGCGGTGGCAGGGGTCGTGGAGGCAGTTGATCACGTTGCGCGTGGGCGCGCCGGTGTGGGCGCAGCGTCCGACCGGCTCGCGCTCGGCCGAGCGGCCAATCGGGACCATCATGCGCTCATCGAAGACGAAGCAGTCGCCCTCCCAGTGGGCGTCGCCGTGGCGCTCGGCGTAGGTGACGATCCCGCCCTCGAGTTGGTAGACGTGCTTGAAGCCGGCCTGGCGGAAGAGGGCCGAGGCCTTCTCGCAGCGAATGCCGCCCGTGCAGTACATCAGGACCTTCTTGTCCTTGAGGGCAGCGTACTCCGGCAGAATCCCCGGGAGGTCGCGGAAGTTGTCGATGGCGGGCGTGATGGCTCCCTTGAAGCGACCGACCTCCGATTCGTAGCGGTTGCGCACATCGAAGAGCACCACGTCCTCCTCCTCGATTGTCCGCTTCCATTCGTCGGGCGAGAGGTGGGGGGCGCCCGCCTGGAGTGGATCCGGGTCGTCGGGGGCGCCAAGGGTCACGATCTCGGTCCGCACGCGGATATCGAGACGACGGAAGGGCAGGGCGTCGGCGAAGCTGGCCTTGAAGGCAACGTCCGCAAACCCGGGCTGGGCACGCAGGTGGTCTCGGTAGTGATCGGTGGCTTCGGCTGACCCGGCGACGGTGCCGTTGATCCCCTCGGCGGCGATAAGGACCCGGCCGAGCAGCCCGTGTTCGCGGCAAAAGGCACGCTGCGACTCCGCCAGTCCCTGCGGATCAGCGACGGAAGCATACTTATAGTAGAGAAGGATGGTAAAGCGTGACGCCATGAAACCCGAGGAGCATGCGCGAGCGGGCGGGTGGGGTGCAAGCCGCGGGGTGGGGTGAGAATGCCCCTTTGGTCGAGATCTCCGAGAAACTCATGGGGTCGATCCCGCGGTTGGCATGAGTCCGGCTTAATCGGAGTTGCTTCTCCTGCTTGGCAGGAGTTTTTGGGGTAACTTAGAAAGCAAATGCCCGGTCGTGTAGGGGTACGCGACCGGGCAACTTTTTTTCCAGGGCGGGGATCGCCCGCCGCACCGCTTTCGCTCGTAAGGAGTTTACCCGCGAATCCACGCGAATCTCCACGAATCGGAGGGGGAAAGGTTCACCACGAAACACACGGAACACACAAAATGACGGAACCAGCCGCTCTGTTTTTGTGTGTTTGGTGGGTTTCGTGGTTCCATTTCTGAATTCGCGTCTCTTCGCGTGATTCGCGGGCGGCCGCTGAGCTTACTCTGCATGGTTCGAGGTCGCCCGACTGGTCAGGGGGTCGCCGGAGAGGCGGAAGACGGTCCAGTCGCTTATCGGGACCGCGCCGGCTTTGCGGCAAAAGCCAATGGCGTCCTCGTTCCAGTCCAAAACTGACCACTCGAACCGGCCGCAGCCTCGGGCGTGGTCGATTTTGGCCAGATGGGTCAGCAGGGCCTTTCCAGGGCCTCGGCCGCGGTGTTCCGGCAGGACAAAAAGATCCTCGAGGGAGAGGCGCGGGTGGCCGAGGCAGGTGGAAAAATTGTGGAAGAAAAGGGCGAAACCGACCGGTTGACCGGAACATTCGGCAATGACGGCTTCGGCGACCCGGCGGCCGCGGAAGAGGGCGTCTCGCAGGGATGCCTCGGCTGCGACGACCTTATGGGCGAGCTTGTCGTAGGCCGCGAGCTGGCGAACGAGCTCCAGCAGGAGAGAAACATCGTCTTCGGTCGCGGCGCGAAGGTGGAGTTCGGGGGCGGAGGTGGGGAGCATGAAAAGGGGCGGGCGGGCGGGCGGGTTCTGATGCTTTTGGATGGCAAATAGTTAAGCAGCTGGTCGGCGGTGGCGCTGGCTGGCGGACTGACCGCAATTCTATTTAGAGCGAAATCGTGCTGATAGGTTGACGAAGAGGCAGACATGGGTTGTTATCTCACTAGTTTTACTTCTCCCGCTTAGCGGGAGTATTGGGGTAACTAAGAAAGCAAATGCCCGGTCGTGTAGGGGTACACGGCCGGGCAACTTCTTTTCCGGGGTCGACGATGGGACGGGGCCCGTGGCAGGAATATGCTCTGCCCTTGCGGCTCCCGTGAATCTCCGCACTCTGCGTGTCATCCACTGATGAAACCTTCCCGCTTCCTTGCCCTGCTTGCCCTCCTTGCCTTTGCCCTTGGTTTCGCCCGGGCTGAACCGGTCGCCGTTGGGGCCAAGGCGCCCGTGGTGTCGGGTGTGACCGACGCCGGGGCCACGCTCAACCTCGGGGATGTGTATGCAAAGAACGACTACACGCTGGTGTGGTTCTACCCGAGGGCGCTGACGGGCGGGTGCACGAAGCAGGGTTGCTCGCTGCGGGATGCGAGCGCGGACCTCAAGGGGTTCGGGGTCGCGGTCGTGGGGGTCAGCACGGACACGGTCGAGAAGCAGAAGGAGTTCAAGGATGCCAATAATTTTCCCTTCCCGCTGATCGCCGACACGGAAAAAGCGGTGGTCAAGGCCTTCGGCCAAGCGGGTACGGGCATGGCGAGTCGTGAGGCCTACCTGATCGATCGCTCCGGCCAGGTCGTTTACTACGACAAGGGTCAGACGGACCAGCAGGCCGAGAAGGTGCTGGCGTACCTGCGCGCGGCGAAGAAGTAAGCGTCGCCCGCGCCCGGATTCATTTTCTGCGCCGCTCGCGCTTTGCGGGCGGCGTTTTTGTGTCGAGGCATGCGGGACCGGGGTCCCGGCCACGGGAAGACCGGGGGCGCAAGAACGGTCCGCACGGTACCCGCGCTTGCGGCAAGGACTCCGTGGATCTCACGTAAGTCCTTCTGGGAAAATGGCTGCCCGGGTAGGGATCGAACCTACGACCAAGTGATTAACAGTCATTGCGCTTGCCTGTTTTGCTGAATTTTGAGCCGTTGTGATTCGTGCGGTAAAATTACGCCG
>CAMAXB010000066.1 GCA_945862035.1 Opitutus sp. GAS368 | reverse complement strand
CGGGCGGTGCCGGGATCCGGCTGGCCGTCGCTCAGCGCGCTCGCCGCCGCTGCAAACTTTCGCGTGCGCGCGGGCGCGGCCTTGACCGTTGCTTCCATCTGCGCGTCTGCCTCGAGCCATCGGCCGCTCTGAAGGTACAGACTCCCGTGGTTGTGCGCGGCCTACGGATATTCCGACCGCAGGCGCGAGCGCGGTGCCCAAGCTTCGAATCGAGGCGTTGTTCGGGAGGGACGCCTGATCATCGAACACAAAGGGTGCGTCGAGGCTGCCCGCGGAGAGCACGGCGAGCACAAACACGAGGGTCTGCCCGAACCACCATTCCGGCGTCCGACCGGCGGCGGCAGGGGACGGCAAACTGATCGAGTCCGAGGCCCCGCGAGGAGGCGGCTTAGCCTTGCTCCGCCCGCCGGGCCATCAGCCAGAGCAGATCGGCGAGGCGGTTTGTGTAGCGCATCAGCAGGGGGCGAACGGAGCGTCCGTGCGCCGGCAATCCGCAGAGTCGACGCTCCGCCCGGCGGGCGACGGTGCGGGCGACTTCCAGCGCGGCGGCGTGGACGTTCGCACCGGGCGTGGCCCAGCCGGCAAAACTCGGCGCCTGCGCCTCGATCGCGGCCACGCCCGCATCCAGCCGGGCGAGCGCCGCGTCGTCGAGGCGGACAAAGGTGGAGGCGAGGTAGCGCGCCTGGTCGGCCTCGGCGCAGGCGAGTTCGCCCATCAGGGCGATCAGGTCGGTCTGGGCGCGCTCCAATTCCACCCGGACCTCGGGGGAGGGGCAGGTCGCCTTCGCCAGGCCCAGCGCGGCGTTCAACTCGTCAAAGGCGCCCAAGGCCTCGATCTGCGGGTGGTCCTTGGGCACCCGCTGGCCGTAAAGCAGGGAGGTGGTGCCGTCGTCCCCCGTGCGGGTTGCGATGCTGCGCGACATGTTACGGACGCCGGCGAACCGGGCTCAGGCCTTGGGCTTGTTTGCCTCGCGGGTGCGCTTGGCGAGCTCTTTGACCGCCGCATCAACCTCGGTGCGCACCTTCTTCGTCATGTGGTCGATGAAGAGGGTGCCGTTGAGGTGGTCGACCTCATGCTGCACGCAACGGGCAAGCAGGCCGTTGCAGACGAGGACGTGCGGATGCCCGTCGAGGTCGCTAAACTGCACGCGGATGGCATCCGGACGGACAATGTCGCCGCGGATCTCCGGGAAGGACAGACAACCCTCCTCGTACACGTCCTCCGGCCCGGGGAGTACGGTGACGATCGGGTTGACCAGGGCCATGGGCATCCAGAGCTCCAGGGGGGGCTTCTTGCCATCGATTTCCCAGGTGAAGTCGCGTTTCGCCCCGGTGAGGTCGACAATGCACAGTTGCAGGGCCAGGCCAACCTGCTGCGCGGCGAGGCCAATCCCGCCGGCCTCGTTCATGGCCCCGACCATGCCGTTGGCAAGGCCGGCAATTTCAGGCGTGAAGGCGGTGACCTTGGCGCCTTTTTTGCGCAGGATCGGGTCATTATAGTGAACAATCGGGAGCGGCATCGGTCTGTCTGTTTGCCCAAAGGTGGGTTTGCCTCCCGCCTCCCGCAACTCGATAGTATTGTCCCATGAGCGACGCCCCTCCGCCCCGCCCGGCCCCGCTGCCGACCCTCGCCTGGCTGCTCGCCGGCGTTGGGGCGGTCGTCGCGGCGTGGCTGATTCCCGTCAACTTTGGCGCGATCACCCCGGCCTTGCTGGAAGCGGCCGGCCGCGGCACGCCCGGGGTTGCCGCCTACGGCGGGCAACTGCTCGACGAGGAGAAGCCGGGTCCGGCGGGACTGGTGCTGGCCACCGCCCGCCTGATCGGCGACCCGCAGGCGGACGCCTTGGGCGAGCGCTTTGCCCGCGAGACTGCCCTTCAACCCGAGCTGATTGCCTGGGGCGGCTGGGATCCCTTCCTTGATCCCCTGTTCAGGCGTTCCGAGAACACGGGGCGCTCCGCGAGCACCCCAGTCCTGACTTTCTTTATCACGCGCGAGGCTCGCACCGCGCTGCGGGGCTTTCTTGGCGCTTCGCGCTCCCAAGGCGTGCAGGCTCTCCTCGCCACGCAGGCCATCGACCGGACCAGCCATTTTGTCCCGGCGGGACGCCCGGGCGGGCAATCCCTCGACGCCGTAATCCTGCTGGGCGCGCTTCTTTACCAGGGAGAACACCTCTCCGCTCCGTTGCAGCGTGAGCTCCGGGGTCTCGCCGAGGCCGCCACGACCGTCGGCGAACTCGGCGCACTCGAACTCTTCTACCTCGATTTGCTGTCGCTCGGCCAGCGACTCGACTGGATCCAGCTCGGCGAACTCCTGCGCCGGACCGACAGCACGAAGACGGTCGGCGAGTTCGCGCACCTGGGCCGGGTGGACCCCGAACAGCTTCCCCTGATCTATACGGCGGCGCTCTTTTCCGATTCCGCCGATCGCGTGGCGGCCTATCTCCTGCGCTTCGGCCGCAGTGGGCTCGATGACCTGCGCCTCGCCCTGCGCTCCGGCCGCGGAGCCGCGGCCCAGCTCCTCCTGCGCCAAGTTCCGGTCAACCGCACCTCCGGCCCGGCGCTCAGTGCCATCGCCGAGATCGGTCTGCTCCACCCGCGGGGCACGCTTGCGGCGAAATACCTCGGTTTCCTTCTGGGAGCCTTCTGCCTCTTTCGCGGTCTGGAACGAAAGCTCTTCACGTCGACGGATCTTGTGCGGTTCCCGCGATTCGCCGCCGGCGCGCTCGCCCTGCTCACCGCCGGCCTGCTCATTCTGGGCACCGAACCTTTCCTGCTTAAGGCCGAGCCGATTTCCGAGTATCGGGTCAAGCTGACTATCCCGGTCCTCGCCAGTATCACCGACACCACTTCCGCCCAACCGACCCCAACCACCCTTTCCATGGACACCTCCACCCTCATCTCGATCGCGTTCTTCGCCGCCCTGCAGGTCGGCATGTACTTCATCTGCCTCCTGAAGATCAGCGAGGTCTCCCGCCAGCCCGTGCCCCCGCTCGTCAAACTCAGGCTGATGGAAAACGAGGAAAACCTTTTCGATGGCGGCCTCTACATCGGCATTGGCGGCACCGCCACCGCCCTTGTGCTTCAGGTGCTGGGCGTGATCGAGCCCAACCTGCTCGCCGCCTACTCCTCGAATCTCTTCGGCATCACCTGCGTTGCGTTGGTCAAGATCCGCCACGTCCGCCCGTTCAAGCACAAGCTCATCCTCGAGGGCCAGGCGGCGATGCAGGTTCCCGTGGCCTGACGCGTCATGAACAAGACACTGCTCCTCATCCTCTGCGATTTTCTCCTGCTCACCCTGCTGGCGCTCACCAGCTGGGAGCAGGCGGAACCCGTGCGCCCGGCGGCCACGCCCGCTGCGCCCCTCAGCACGCCGGGCGCCCGGACCGCCGATCAGGACATGGTCGCCCTGATGCAGCTCTCTTTGGCGGACGAGCGGACGCAGCGCGAGCAGCTCGCGTCGCAACTTGAGTCCACCGCCGCCTCGCTGGCCGCGCGCGAACAGAATGTCGCCGCCCTGCAGGGCGAGCGTGCCCAGCTGGCCACCTCGCTCGATCAAACCCGCCAGAGCGCCGCGGACTTGTCCCGGCAGGTGGAGGCCGCCTCCCGCGACGCCTCCCTCTCCAAGGAGCGGCTCGAGCAGCTCCAGCGCGATCTCGAGCAGCGCGAGGCCGAGGCGCTCCGCCAGCGCGACCAGCTCGCCGCCCTCGAGCAGCAGCAAACGGAGGCCCGCCAGCGCATCGAATCCCTGAGCGTGGCCGTCCAGGTCGCCGAACAGGAGAAGGGGCTCCTCCGCGAGACGGCCGAGAGCTTCCGCCAGCAGGCGGAGACCGAGCGCGTCGAGCGCCAGAAGGTCCAGGAGGCCAACGCCTCGCTCGCCCAAGGCGTTGGCCAACTGGCGGAAAAATCCGCCGACCTGACACGAGAGATCCGCGACAACCGCCCGCTCAACGCGAATACGCTGTTCAGCGATTTCGTGGCCAACCGCGTCTCGACCAATTTCGCGACCGTGCGTCAGGCCCTGCTCGGTCCGCTTAACCGGGCCTCTGACGCCCGCACGGTGCTCGTGACCGATGGTCAGGCGACCTACGCCCTGCTGCATGTGGACGACACGCCCTTTGCGATCCGCGAGCTGGCGCCGGACTGGCTGGCACTCAACGTCACCTTCGCCAAGGGCATGTACCGCACCACAGCGCCGGCGATCCATTTTCTGCGCGTCGATCCGCGCGTCGTGGCCGTCCCGGTCGACTCCAGCCAGGTTGCGGCGCTGGGCGCCAGGGTGTACGAATTGGCCGCGGACCCGTTCAAGTTTCCGGATGCGCTGCTGATCGCCAATGGCGGCTCGGGCTACGGCGAGGTACCCTTCAAGCTCGACCCGACGAATCCGAACTATGTGCGCATGGACAACCGGCTCGTCCGGCGACTCATTGGCGACTTCTCGCCGTCACGGGGCGACTTGGTCCTGAGCAAGACCGGCGAACTTCTCGGCATCATGGTGAGCAGCGACTACTGCGCGATCGTCACCGACTTCACGCCCCTCCGCTCGCTCCGCACCGGCCCGGCGGGCGATCAGAAAACAAGCGAGATCTTCAGGGACCTCGCCGGCCGCATTTCCCGCCTGCCGATTCGGCTGCAGTAAGGCGCAGCATTCCTCGTCGTGGCGGTGGGTTGGCGTCACCTTCCGCCGCGACTGGACCTACCCACCCAAGGTCCGCGATTGCGCCCGTGCTTCAGTCCTTGGTCTGGCTGGCCCCGCCCGTGACCGCGCGGAGGTCTCCTTCGCCGAGCTTGCGACGGAAGACCTGCACGGCCTGTCCAAGGTAGTGGTGCGCGGGTTCCGCGTCGTAGCGATATCCCTCGTCGCGCAGGAAGGCGTGCGCACCGGTGAACTCGTGCCAGGTGAAATGAGTCCCCGCGGCGGCCAGCGCGGCGTAGACCGTCGCGCGGCCCTCTGCGGGCACGTGCGGATCCTGGCGTCCCCAGATCATCATGAGCTCGCCCTTGATGTCCTTGATACGGTCAAGCGAGTTTTCGTTCATCCCCTGCGCGAGGCTGCGCTTGTGGATATCCGTCGCGTAGCAGCAGACCGCCGCCGCCACCTCCGTGTTCATCGCGGCGCGGAAGGCGAGGTGTCCGCCGATGCAGATGCCCATCATGCCCACCCGGCCGGTCCCTTGCTGATGGGCGGCGAGAGCGGCGAGGGCAGCCTGGGCATCGGCGTCGTAGCTGCTGAGTTCCTTGGTCGTCTTGAGCTCGTTGCCGCGATCCGCGCCGTCCTAATCGTAGACCAGGACGGTGCCCGCAGGCAGGAATTCACGGTCGATCTTCGGAACGGCAACGATGAAGCCATGTCCAGCCAGGATCGCCGCAGTGCGTCAAATCGGTGCGGTGACCTGAAAGATTTCCGAAGAGAGAAGAATCCCAGGGTAGCGGCCGGGCGCAGTTGGACGATAAACACAAGTCCGCCTCGGACCGTTCGGCGTGGCAAGTTCGGCCACCTCGGGCTCGTGGATCGTCAGGGTGCGGAGTCCTCAACGAAATCAGTTCCGGGGCGAGTCGAAGAATGTGGCTGGCCGTGCGCCCCCCGTGACGTTGGACTGCTGGTCCCATGACGACCTACGTGCCCCGTCCCGACCGGTACTCCGCGATTCCCTATGCCCGCTGCGGGCGCAGTGGCCTAATGCTGCCCCGCTTGGCGCTGGGTCTGTGGCACAATTTCGGGGGTGTTGATCCGCTGGAGAATCAGCGGGCGATGCTGCGCCGATCCTTTGATCTCGGCATCACGCACTTCGATCTCGCCAATAACTATGGGCCTCCGCCCGGGTCGGCGGAGATCAACTTTGGGCGGTTGTTGCGCGAGGATTTCTCGGCGCACCGCGACGAGCTCATCATCTCGAGCAAGGCGGGCTACCGCATGTGGGACGGTCCTTACGGCGAATGGGGCTCGCGCAAGAACCTGCTCGCGTCGCTCGACCAGAGCCTGAAGCGCATGGGCTTGGACTACGTCGACATCTTTTATCACCACCGCCCGGATCCCGCCACCCCGCTGGAAGAGTCGATGGGCGCGCTCGCCCACGCCGTGCGCAGCGGGAAGGCGCTTTACGCCGGCCTCTCCAACTACAACGCGGAGCAGACTCGCCGCGCGGCCGCGATCCTCAAGGACCTCGGCGTGCCGCTCCTGATTCACCAGCCCAAGTACAGCATGTTTGTCCGCGAGCCCGAGGGGGCGCTGCTCCCGGCGCTGACCGAGCTGGGCGCGGGCTGCATTCCGTTTTCGCCGCTTGCCCAGGGTCTTTTGACCGATCGCTACCTCGCCGGGATTCCGGCTGATTCGCGAGCGGGCAAGGGCAGCATTTTCCTTAAGGCCGAGGGTATCACGTCACAGCTGGTCGACCAGCTCCGCGCACTCAACGCGATCGCTTCCGCGCGGGGCAACACGCTCGCGCAACTCGCGGTCCTGTGGATTCTCCGGCGCCCCGAGGTGACAACCGTCCTGATCGGCGCCAGCCGCGTCGCCCAGATCGACGACTTGTACGGGGCCTTCGCCACCTCCGCACTCAGCGCTGACGAGATCGCGAAGATTGAGCTGATCCTCAAATAACCAGGTACCGGGTGAGGCGACATCAGACATGGATACGAACTCACCCCAGTGGATTCGATCCATCGAACCTTCCCGCGGATAACGCGGATGATCGCTGGTGGAATTCGAACGCTTTGGGTTTGGATCCATGTCAATCCGTGTAATCCGTGGTTAAGGTTGCGTTCCTCAGGTGGCGTGGCCGCGAGGATTTACATCTCGACCTTGGCCTCGCGCGGGAGCGCGTTGACCAGCGGGATTCTCAGCGCAGGGCGATGATCGCCCTTGAACGGGTTGCAGTAAACCGACCCGACGTCGCTTACAGCCGCGACTACGTCAGTGGCCGCGACGACGGGAATGCGGGGCGGGGCGACTTGCTCACGGTTGGCGCCCGGGACGGGGAGGCCCGCCTCCTTCCGGGCGGCAGGGAGATCTCACCGGCGACGAAAATCCCTTCGGCCCGGCCCCGGCGGTCCCGCAGGGCATCCCTCGCGACACCACGCGGGCACCTGGGACAAGTGTCACGTATTGCGTGACACAGGGATTGGGCAGCGGCCCGTACTGGCCGGTGGCAAATCGTGCTCTGGACGGTTCACCAGCCGTCGCTTCGCTTGAGGGGAGGGGCTCTTTCGGATCAGGGTGCGGCGCGGTTGATGAAGTGAGCTCATCGGGCCGCAGGAGATTGGGTTGCGGCTCGACGCGATGAAACGAATCGGCAGGATCCGGATAATCTCTCTCATGAAGGCTCTGTGTTCCGTCTCTGTTTTTGTGGTCGGCGCCTTGGTTTTGTTTCTTCCCGGTGTCACGGCCCGTACAATTGAAGGACGCCTAGCCTCTGGCGACGCCACGCTGAGTGGGGGCGAGTACAAAGACGACTACACCTTCGAGGGCCGCGTGGGCGACAAGGTCGTGATCGATCTGCAATCGACGGATTTCGATCCCTTTCTTCTCGTGCGCGGTCCCGACGGCAAGACGCTCGAGAACGACGACTTTGAAGGCAGTGCGCAGCGCTCGCGACTTGAGTTCACGTTGAACGCGGCGGGCACCTATCGCGTTTCGGTGACGTCATTCAAGAAGGAAGAGTCGGGTGCGTACCTCCTGGAACTTCCTGAAGCCCTGACAACCGGTCGTGGACGGATTGAGCGCGGACGATTGGAATCCGGAGATCGCACGCTTAGTTCAGGGGAGTTTCGCGACGAGTACACCTTCGAGGGCCGAGCTGGCGATAAGGTGGTCCTCGACCTGCGTTCCGACGAATTTGATCCCTACCTCATCCTGCGTCCTCCGACCGGCGAGCAAGTGGATAACGACGATTTCGAGTCCAGCTCTGCGCATGCGCGCCTCGAACTCACCTTGAAGGAGAGCGGCACCCATCGCGTCCTCGTCACCACCTTCGAGAAGGCCCAGACCGGGTCCTATGTGCTTGAGCTTCCCGCTGAGAGTAGCGAATCAGCATCCTCGGCCCGAGTGGTGCGTGAGACCGGCCGCCTTGAGAAGGGGGATCCGACTCTCACCTCCGGCGAGTACCTTGACCGGTTCACCTTCGAGGGTGTGGCGGGCGAACGAATTGTGCTCGATCTTCGCTCGGATGATTTTGATCCCTATCTCATCCTTCATCCTCCCGGAGGCGGTTCGCAGCAGGACAATGATGACCATGAAGGCAGCTCGGCCTGGTCGCAGATCTCGGCGACGCTGGAGCAAAGCGGGACCTACACCGTCAGCGTTACGACCTACAAGGCTGGTTTGACCGGCGGATACGAGTACGTGCTCACGCGACGATCAGGTGAGGCAGAGGGTCCGCGCCTTCGCTCGGAGTCAGGTCGTTTGTCTGAGGGTGACACCGTGCTTCCGGGCGGTGAGCTGGCCGACAGATTTCCGCTCTCCGTCACGCCGGGCAATCGAATCGTGCTGGATCTTTCTTCGGCCGACTTTGACCCCTACTTGGCTTTACGGAGTCCCAGCGGCGAGGTGGTGGATAACGATGACCATGAAGGCTCGTCGAGCCGCAGCCGAATCGAGCACACGGTAGCCGAGGCAGGCGAATACACGGTGTATGTGACGTCCTACAAAAAAGGTGAGAAGGGCGGATACGAGCTTTCCGTATCGATTGAGGAGTTGGACACGACGGCCTCGCCATCCCGCGATCTCATTGTGCTGGACTTGGGCGAGTCACGCCGGGGCGCGTTGGAAGGCGGCGATCTAAAGCTTGCCGATCACGGCTATTCCGACGTTTACGCTTTTGAGGCACCGCTCGGCCAGTCTGTGGCCATCGACCTCCGTGGGCCTGGCTTTGACACCTATCTGGTCGTCACGACCCCGGGTGGACGCGAGATTGAGAACGACGATTTCGACGGTGACGTTCATCGTTCGCGGATCGAGATACCCATCGAGGAGGCAGGCCGCTACCGCGTTCACGTAACTTCTTTCGAATCAGACGAGACGGGTGACTACGAGTTGTCCGTGGCACGTGTGCTGCCGTCGAGTGCGCCCAGCTCGTTCGTCGATGCTGGTTCAGGCCAAATTTATGGCATCTTTGTCGGAATCAGTGAGTATGGTGGCCGCGCCAGCGATCTCGCTTACACCGACCGCGACGCGGTGCGGGTTCGTGACGCGATGCTCCGCTCCACTCGTATGGTTGCGGACAATGCCGTCCTGCTTCAGAATGCCGCCGCAACCCGCGAAGCATTCGTCAGTGCCGTGCGCGGGATTGCTGCGCGGGCGACGGCCCGTGACACTCTGGTGATCTTCTTCTCGGGTCATGGCGGTCGGCAGCCCCGTCCAACGGGCTTCGACCGGGCTGATCCTGACGGGCTTGACGAAACGCTCGAGTTCACCGACGAGGGGTTGATCGACGACGATTTGAACGAGCTACTTGGCACCGTGCGTGCCGGGCGGCAGCTCCTCGTCCTTGATTCCTGTTTTAGCGGTGGATTTTCCAAGGACGTGATCTCAGCCCCGGGGCGCATGGGATTGTTTTCATCCGAGGAGGACGTGACATCGGCGGTCGCCGCAAAATTTCGCGCTGGCGGCTACCTCTCCGTCTTCTTCGCTGACAGCCTGACGGAGCGCTATGCCGATGAAAATGGGGACGGCGAACTGACGGCCTTGGAGATGTCGCACTACATCGCCGAGTGCTACCGGGCCGAAGTCAAAGGCAAGAGCACTTCCGAGGACTACGTGAGCACGAGCACGAATCTCGGATATCAAAAGCTCGTCGTCGATCGCGGTAGCATTGCTCCCTACGACGTGGTCTTTCGACGCAACCGCTAGAGCATTTCAAACAAGACGGTAGTCAAACGGAAGGTGTGCACAAGGCACGCCCCTACAATCAGCTCGTTTCCGTCGCAGGGGCGTGCCTCGGGCGCGCCCGTTCTGCCGATTTTATTACGGCTACCGTTTTGCTGAAAATGCTCGAGTCCAAGCGGGGCCTGTTACCGACAGCCTACCAGCCGTAGTTGCGCTTGATGCGCAGGGGCTCGTAGAGTTCGGGGCGCAGCTCGGTGATGAAGCGGCTCGGGGTGAGCAGCATACCGCCCGGGCCCGCGCGGGTCGCGACCTTGGGGTAGCAGAGGTAGAGCTCATTCTTCGCGCGGGTAACCGCGACATAGAAGAGCCGGCGCTCCTCCTCGACATCGCCGGCCTCGATCGAGCGTCGTCCGGGAAACTGTCCGTCGGCCAGGCCGATGACGAAGACGACATCGTACTCGAGGCCTTTCGCCTGGTGCACCGTGGTGAGCTTGATGGCCTCGGCCTCCGGATCGACCTGCCGGTCGCTGGTCTCGCTGTTCAGCAGGACGATCTGGGCCAGGAAATCCTGCATCGTCTCGTAGCGGCCGGCAAAGCCCACCAGCGCCTTCAACTCGTCGAGGCGATCGACGTAGTCGGCAAAGGCGCCCTTGAGGTAGTCGCCATACCAGCCCTCGATGCTTGTCGTGACCGTGTCGGCCGGGGTGCCCGCGCGCATGGTCGCGGCGGTCTGGGCGAGCGAGGCGCAGAAATGGTCCCAGTCGGGCTTGGCGTCCTTCGCGACTTTCGACTTCACGTCATCCGTCGCGAGCACATCGATAAAATCGCGCTTCATCATCTGGGCGTGCTCACGGGCGGTGGCATGGATTTTCTGGGCGCCCTTCTCGCCGATCTTCGGCAGGAGGATGGCGATGCGCTGCCAGGCCAGCTCGTCACTGGGGTTGTAGACAAAGCGCAGCAGCGCGATCAGGTCGCGCACATGCTGGCGCTCGAAGAACTTCACGCCGCTGGTGATGTGATAGGGCACGCCGGCGCGGGAAAGTCCCAGTTGCACCTCTAGGGCGAGGAAATGCGAGCGGTAGAGGATCGCGATCTCGTTGGCGGCCACACCCTCGTCCTCAGTCAGCGCGCGGATGCGCTTGAGCACGAACTCGGCCTGTTCGCGATCATCCATGGTTTGCACGACCATGGGCTTCTGCGAATTGGCGCGGGCGGCCCGGAGTTCCTTGTCGAAGTGCCGGCCTTTGGGCTGCGCCTCCAGCACGCCATTGGCAAGATTGAGGATCTGCGGCGTTGACCGGTAGTTGGTCTCGATCCGGTGGATGACCGTCCCCGGGTGCCGGTCGGGGAAGGACATGATGTTTTCGAAATCGGCGCCGCGCCAGGAGTAGATGCACTGGGCGTCGTCACCAACGGCCATGACGCAGTGATGCGGAGCGATGGCGTCGATGATCTGGGCCTGGATCGTGTTGGTGTCCTGGTACTCGTCGACGAGGACGTAGCGGAAACGCTGGGCGAAGTAGGCGGCGACCTCGGGTGCCTTGGTCAGGAGATCGAGCCAGTATTCCAGCAGATCGTCATAGTCGCAGACGGCCTGCTCGCGTTTCTTCTTGGCATACGCCTCAGCGAAGGCGGGCAGGCGGTGGGAAATCTCGGCGTAGTGCGGGAAGGACTTGGTGACGGTGTCGGCCAAGCTCAGCTGAGTGTTGCGCGCGAGCGAAAGCACACTGAAGAGCGGGCCGGGCCGGGGGTTGGTCTTGTCCTTGAAGAACAGGCGGTCGCTTTCCTCGACTGCCTGCTTGAGCAGGCTCTCGGATTCGTCGGCGTCGAGAATGGTGAACGTCTTGGGTAGCTGGATGGCCTCGCCGAACATGCGCAGGGCCCGGTGGCCGAGGGAGTGAAAGGTGCCGCCCCAGAAACGCCCCGGCTCCACGCCAGTGAGGTCCTGCACGCGGTGCAGCATCTCCTTGGCCGCCTTGTTGGTGAACGTAAGGAGGAGAATTTCCCCGGGCCTCACGCCTTGGGACAACAGGTAGGCAACGCGATAGGTGAGCGTGCGCGTCTTGCCGGAGCCGGCTCCCGCCAGCACCAGCAACGGGCCGGCGGGGGCGGTCACAGCGGCGTACTGCTCGTCATTGAGCGAGGCGCGAAAGTCAATCGGGGGAACGCCGTCGGGCACGCGACGGCTGTCGAGGGAGAAATCCATGGAACGGATTGACGCTCAGGCAAAGCCGGTCCGACGCAAAGCAGAAATCGT
>CAMAXB010000065.1 GCA_945862035.1 Opitutus sp. GAS368 | reverse complement strand
GCCAGCTGGCTCCCGACGAAGGTGGATAGCCAGAAAAAGGCAGAGTCCATGAAGCCGTAGCTGTGCAGGCCGACGCCGAGCATGTTCGTGCCGAACCAGCTCCAGCTCGTGACAATGTTTCCGCCGATGGCGAGGTTCATCAAGCCGCGCTGCCGGACAAGACCACCCCAGCGAGCGTGGAGGATGACGGCGTTCCAAATCACAATGATGAGGGCTCCGTTTTCCTTGGGATCCCAGCCCCAGAAGCGGCCCCAGGACTGGTCGGCCCAGATTCCACCGAGGATGGTGCCAACGAGGCTGAACAGGGTAGCAAAGCAGACGATGCCGTAGACCATTCGGCTCAGCGCGTCGGCTGTGCCTGCGTCCAAGGACTTGGTGAACACACCGCGGGCGATGTACACGATGGCGAGGAAGCCGGCCAGATAGGTCGCGGAGTAGCCGATCGTTATCACCACCACATGCGTGGCTAGCCAGAAATTGGAATCCAGCACCGCCCTCATCATTTCCAAGGTGTCGCCCGAGAGCGAGAGGTGATGGGCGATCAGGAGAGTGCAGAAGCCGATCATGCCACCGGCGACGCTGCCGACCCCGTTCTTGTAGAACGCCTCAAGAAAGAGACAGAGCAGCACGGAGCCCCAACCCACAAACAGGGCGGAGGAGTAGAGATTGGTCACGGGCGGTCGGCCCTCGAGCCACATGCGGGTCGCGATTCCGGCCGTCGTCGCCACCCAGGCAAGCGCGATGAGGTAAAAGGCGGCTTTGGACAGCGCCTCCGGCCAGCGCAGCCACGAAAAGACAGCGAGGAGGAAGGCGAGAACATACAGGCTCATGCTCGGGACGCCAAAGGGCGCGGCCTGATTAAAGCGAACCTCGGCGTCCGACTTCACCAGAGGCTCGGCGAAGCGTGAGCGCATTTGATCGGTGTAGAGCTTGAGGATGGTATTGAACTGCTCGGCCTGCTGGCCACGCCAGGCATAGGCAAGCCCTGCATATGCTAAGGCGTTCGGATTCACATTGCCGGTCTGGAACGTGGCAAGAAGGGCCTCGCCGCTCGTTCGCCACGCAGTGGGATCGGGGTTGCCCGCATCAGGTGGGATGGCCAAGAGCGAGCCCGCGCTCGACATCATGTCGAAGCGGCGGGCCATGTTGAGCGTCCGGCTGGCGGCCTCTTGGTCAAACGCCTGCCCGGCCTGCTGGGCACGAACCGCCTCCACCCCGGCCTTCAAGCCGGACTGGAACTGGGTCAGATCGTTCAGGAAGTTGGTGCTATCCGGCGGCGCGAGGCTGAACTTGAGACGCTGGTAGTGGACGATGTGCTGCATGAGCGCGACCACGGCCTTCTGGAAGGGGGTGCGCACCGCGGCATCAATGGGCTGGGCAAGCTCGGCCTGTCGCTGCAGCTCCGTGAGCTTCGGCGTGAGTTGCGCAATCGAAAAGCGCTTCTTGCCATCGCCATCCTCGGGCGTGACGCCCATCAGGGTGAGCAGGTCCGGGTGGACCACTTCGAAAGTCTTGTAGGTGTCGGCCAGCTCTGGTCGGAAAAGGGTATCCAGCAACCATACGACTGGCGTGAGCGTCTGGCCGTCGGGAGTGGTGACGCGCTGGCGGCCCTGCGTCATGAGCAGGGAGGTCCGGGCCACGGTATCCATGGGCTTGATCCGGCCGTTTTTGAGCACGGGCAGTTGCCCGAACGCATCGAAATCGAAGTCGGTGTCGTTGGCCGCCGGACGCAGCGTGCTGGCCAAGTAAAGCGCGCCGAGTGCGAGGACGAGGAGGGGAAAGATTTTTCTCATGCGGCGGAGGGCGCGGTACGGCGCTTGGCGATGAACCCGAAGAGGTGGATGCAGAACTGAACCGTGAGACCAACGGTCATCAGCAGGCAGGAAATGTAGGGCAGCAACCAGCTGGGGTTGCGGACCACCTGCAGCACCGTGGTGGTGTCGTCATTGTCGAATCCCGCCTGATAAAACGTCATACCGTCGTGCCGGAGCGGGTTGTTCATGAAGATGAGGACTTCGCGGTCCTCCACGCCATCGGGGGTGGCGAGGCGGATTCGGCTGGAGAAATTCTTGGGGATCTCGGTGCCGGGGTAGCGGTCATGGCTGAAGTCGAGCAGCGTCAGTGAGTACGGTTTGTACTCGCGCTCGAAGCGCAGCGAGAGCCGGTAGGTGCGGCCTTGGTATTCGAACGACTGCGGCGTCGTGAGCATGGTTGAAACCATCCAGATGCCGAGCGACCCCTGCGGCCCGAGCAGCTCAATGTAGGCGGAGGGGAGATTTCGCTCGTTCTGCTTATAGGTCATTGCGAGGGGCGTCACCGTGATTTGGGAGCCGAGGCCAAGCGTGGCGAGCTGCGGCGCGGCCCGCACGGGTACGACCTCAGGATCGGTCATCTGCAACGACGCATTGGGGTAGTAGGCGCGGGCGACGATGCGGAACGGCAACTTTTCGTGCTGGAGCTCGTGCCCGCGGGCGAGCTGGCGCTCGGGAATCGCCACGACGTCGTCCCATTCCGGGTCCGTGGCGTCGACAATCACCAGCTCGTTGTGGAAATAGCTCTCGGAGTAGCTCTTGGTTTCACCCTCATCGAGGCGCATCTGAAACTCTTCCTGCCAGAGGCCGGTCAACAGTTCGCCGACCAAAAGGAAAATGAGGCCGAAATGGGTGAGGAAGATGCCGGACTTCTTCCAACCGAGCTTGAATCGGTAGACATGGGAGGAAACGAGGTTGATCAGGAGCAGACCACCGATGAAATAACCGCCGGGAAACACCGGAACGGGAATGTGGCCGATCTCCCAGAGCACGATGAACGTGCGGAAATATTTTTCCTGCACGGCCCAGATGCCAAGGTTCACCTGGTCGAGCGTGGCGGCGAAGACGAGGATGATCGACAGGACCATCAGCACCACGGTGAGCCGCAGCGAAACGAAGAATTTGACGAACTGCATCCAGATCTCGCGCATGGCTCAGGGGGCCCGAAGGGTTTGAAGAAAGGTGTTGAACGCGTCGCGTTCGGCAGAAACCACCGGATCAGGTCCGGTGATCTTGAAGAACCAGGTCGAGCCGTTGTGGGGGACAATCGCGCCGAGGACGCGTTGCGGCGGACTGCCCGTGGTCGCGACCATCTCCGTCACCGCGATGTCCAGGCCGTTGGCTTTGAAGCGGGCGAGCGCCGCGGGCAATTCGGCGGCTGTGATCGGGGGGAGCTGCAACTGGCTTCGCCAGCGATTCACGTTGGCAAGATCGCCGCCGACGTCCCCCGGGAAGGCGGTGATCGCGAGCTCGGCGGTTGCGCCGCCTTCACCTGTCATCACATACGTGCCCTTGCGCATGGCTGACGCCTGACGGGACTGCCACGAGGCCGGCGCCTCCCAGGCGAGATCCCCGCCGGAGGCGGTGGGTACGGGTGTCGAGGCCATCGATGCCTCGGTTCCTCGGTCAGCGGGGGCGGCGGCCGAAGAGGCGGCGGTGCCGGCCAAGGGCGCTTCGGGCGTCGCTTCCCTCGGAACCCGGTAGGATTTGATGCTCTGGTCCCTGCATCCGCTCAGGAGCGCAGTGAGCAGAACCAGGGCGGCGGAAAGAGTGAACGGGCGGGACATGGATCAACGAGAGTGATTGCCAAAGCGAGCGAACTGCAACCCAAACTGGAAGTCTATCAGGACGCGGGATGAGGCCATTTGACAGGGTGATAACAGAGCTTAGGCCGACTTGGGGGCCGCGGCAAAGGGTTTGCGGTGAACGGTCTCGAGCTCGGATGAGCGGTCGCAACTGCCGTCGAAGCCGTAATGCCGGTGCTTGAGCTGCGGGCGCTGATTCCCTAAACCCATGGCATGCGATTGGTTCCCCTCGGCGATTCAGCCCTGCTCGCGGAGTTGGGAAGCCAGCCGGATGACCGGGTTGCAGCCCTGGTTCGACGGCTCTTCGGCGGCCTCGTGGCGTCTCCGCTGAGGGGGGTGGAGGCGATCGTGCCCTCGTTTACCACCGTCGCCGTGTACTTCGCTCCCGCGGCCGTCCCAGGAGCCGGAGAACCGGCGTCCGTGGTAGCCGCCTGGATCGGACGGATGTGGGCCAAGGGCGGCTCGCGTTCGGCCCTCAAGCCGCGCGAGGTGAGGCTCGCCGTGGCGTATGGCGGAGAAGCCGGCCCTGATCTGGATGAGGTGGCGCGTTGTTCCGGCCTGACTTCGGCCGAGGTGATTCGACTCCATGCCAAAGGCACCTACGAGGTGCGCGCGGTCGGTTTTTCGCCCGGCTTCCCCTACCTTTCCGGCCTGCCACCGGCGCTGCGAACCCCCCGTCGGGCGACGCCGCGCGTCAAGGTTCCGGCCGGGAGCGTGGCCATTGGCGGCACCCAGACCGGGGTGTATCCTTCGGCCTCCCCCGGCGGATGGAATCTGATCGGACGGACGGCGCGGGTCTTGTTCGATCCGAGCCTCTCCAGCCCCGCGCTTTTCCGGGTCGGCGACCGGGTCAAGTTCGAGTCCATCGCGGCCGCTGAATATGGACGTCAGCTGGCCGCGGTGCATCCCCCCGCGACGCCGGCGGCGCAAACCCATGAGCCGGCCTTTACCGTGCTCAAGGCCGGTCTCTTGACCACCGTTCAGGATCTCGGGCGCACCGGATTTCAGGACGTGGGCGTGTCGCCCGGTGGGGCGGTCGATGCGCGCGCCTTGGAGGTCGCAAATCTGCTGGTCGGAAATCTCCCGGGGGAAGCCGGTTTGGAGTGTACCCTGCGAGGGCCGCTGCTGGCGGTGCGCAAGGACTCATGGGTCGCCATCACGGGAGCTCCGGTCGCCGGCCTCCCGTGGGCCCGGCCCTTCCTCGTCAGGGCGGGGGAGGAACTTTCGCTCGAGACCCTTGAACAGGGTTGCCGCGCCTACCTCGCGGTAGCGGGGGGGATTGAGGTGCCGCCCGTTTTGGGAAGCCGCTCGACGCTCGTTTCCGCCGGGATCGGTGGTTTTGAAGGGCGCGCATTGAAGCCGGGCGATCGCCTCGGCGTCAGACCCAGTGTGGCGCGCCCCCGGCTTGCCCCGGGCTGGTTTGCGGCGCCCGCCTTGGCACCGCGGCCGCAGAGCGAAGTCACGGTGCGCGTGATTCGCGGGCCCCAGGCCGATTGGTTTTCGAGGGAAGCCTGGGAGGAATTCCTGACAACCTCCTACCGCGTGAATCCCCTTTCGGATCGAATGGGAGCCAGGCTGGATGGGTCCGCCCTCCGCCTGCCGGTGCCCCGCGACATGGTGTCCGAGGCCGTCGCAACCGGCTCGGTGCAGGTGCCGCCGGATGGTCAGCCCATCGTCCTGCTGGCCGAGCGGCAGACGATTGGCGGCTACCCCAAGATTGCCGACATCATCAGTGTGGATCTCGGCCGCGTGGCCCAGTTACGGCCCGGCGATCGGATCCGATTTGTCCAAACGGACATCGACGAGGCCCGCCGGCAACGGCGGGCGGCAGAGCGGGCGATTACGTGGTTACATCAGGGTATCGGCCAAAGGGAATGAGGTATGGCGCACATTGATCTCAACTGCGATCTAGGTGAAGGGGCCGGTCAGGACGCTGAGCTGATGCGCTGGGTGACTTCAGCCAACATCGCCTGCGGCGCGCACGCCGGTGATGCTGCCACCATGCGCGCGACGGCCCGTCTGGCCCACCGCCACGGGGTGGCGGTCGGGGCTCATCCGGGCTACGCTGACCGGGTGAATTTCGGCCGGCTCGAGCAGAGGCTGGCGCCGGAGGAGGTCTACCGATTGGTCCTCGTGCAGACCCAGACTTTGCAGCGGATCGCGGCGGAGGAGGGCGTCCCGGTCCGCCACCTCAAACCGCATGGGGCGTTGTACAATCAGGCCGCCCACGATACCCGCCTGGCGGCGGCGATTGTGCAGGCGGTCAAATCCGCCGATCCGGACTTGATCCTTTTTGGCCCCGCGGGCAGCGCTCTGGTGCAGGCCGGTGAGGCGGCGGGGTTGGCGGTGGCGTATGAGGTCTTTGCCGACCGGACTTACGAGAACGATGGTTCACTCACTCCGCGATCGCGTCCGGGTGCGGTCATCGAGGATGCGGGAGCGGCGGTGGCGCAGGCGCTTCGTCTGGTCACGGCGGGCCGGGTTCGGGCGACGGACGGGCGGGAGATCGAGCTGCGAGCCGACACGCTGTGCCTCCACGGCGATGGAGCGCACGCCGTCGCCTTTGCCCGAGGCGTCGATCAGGCGCTGGCGTCCGCAGGCGTCGCACGGAAAGCGGTGGGGACGTGATCAAGCTACTGGGACTGCTCATCGTCGCGGTGGGGTTCGCTTTTCGGGTTAATACCCTGCTGGTGGTGGTCGCGGCCGCGATCGTGAGCGGCCTGCTGGCCGGGTTCTCGTTTCACGAGATCGTGACCCTGATGGGCCGGCTCTTTGTCGATAATCGCGTTTTGACGCTCCCGGTCATCCTGATGGTTCCGGTGGTCGGAGTTCTTGAGCGCCATGGTCTGCAGGAATGGGTTTCTGCACGGATCCGTCGGGCGCAGGCGGCCACGGCAGGACGCGTGCTCGGGGGGTACCAGCTGCTGCGTGCGGCCACCAGCATGGTGGGATTGAACATTGGAAATCATGCCTCGATGGTTCGTCCGCTCGTCGTGCCCATGGCCGAAGGTGCGGCCTCGCAGAGCGGACCTCTCACCGATTCGGACCGGGCGGAGATTCGCGCGCACGCGGCGGCGGCGGAGAACGCCGGTAATTTTTTTGCCGACGACATCGTGGTGGCGATTGGCGCCCTGCTGCTTGTGCGGGCCTTTTTCGAGACCGCCGGAATCGAGGTTTCGCTGGGCGATATTCAGACGTGGAGCCTGCCGACGGCGCTCTGGGTGGTGGCGGTCGGGGCATGGCGTTATCGCCGACTGGATCGCAGAATCGTCTCGCGCCGGGCGTCCCCGGCAGCAGCGGAGGACACGCCGTGATCCTGCTGCCCCTTGAGGCCTTCTTTGTGGGAGGCGGGCTGGTGCTGGCGTCCGTGGCCGGGGTCGTCGCGTGCGATCGCGGTCATCCCCGGCGCTGGGGATCCGCTGCTTTCTGGCTGCTCCTGGCCATCGCGATGGGGGGCGGTCGCTGGCTGTCGGAAGCAACCGTCGGTTACCTTGTGCTCCTGCTCACCCTTTTGGCGGCGACGCGGCAGGTCTCCGCGCCGCTGACCTCGAACGCCCATCCGGCCGGGTCGACCGCGCGCGCGACTCGCCTGCGTGATCGCCTGCTGGTTCCCGTCCTGCTGGTGCCGTTCGTGACCGTGGCGGGCAGCCTCACCCTCGACCGGATCACCTGGAACGGGGGGAGCCTGGTCAATGCGCGCCAGTTACCGCAGGTCGCGCTTGCGCTCGGCTGTGTCGTCGGACTGGTGGCGGCCATGCGGCTGACGCGGGAGGGGCCGGTCACGGTCGCGCGGGAGGGCGGGCGCCTGCTCCAGGTCATCGGATGGACGCTCATCCTGCCCCAGATGCTGGCGGCGCTGGGGGGCATCCTGGGCCGGGCCGGCGTGGGCGATGTGATTGCCGAACTCGTCGCGGCCGCGCTCCCGGTGCAGGATCCGCTGGTGGCGGTGCTCGCCTATTGCGGCGGGATGGCTGCGTTCACGATCCTGCTCGGCAATGCCTTTGCCGCCTTTCCCGTCATCACGTTGGGAATTGGGCTGCCGTTTGTGGTGCAGGCGCACGGTGGGAACCCGGCCGTGATGGGCGCGCTTGGCATGTTGTCGGGCTACTGCGGGACCTTGGTCACGCCGATGGCGGCCAATTTCAATCTCGTCCCGGTGCGCCTGTTGGAACTGCCCGACGATTGGGCGGTAATCCGGGCGCAAGTTCCGTTTGCGGCGGTCATCTGGATCTTCAATGTCGTGGTCATGTACCTATGCGTTTACCGATTCTGAAGCCCTGTCATCACGCGCAACACCCCATCACCACCGATGAATCAGAAGAAGCGAGGCAAGGAAAAGCGGGCCCGGCGGCCGGAGCGCACGGTCCTCGTGACGGGGTTCGAGCCCTTCGGCGACGAGCCCTTAAATCCGTCGCGGGAAATTGCCCGGCAGTTGCACGGGCTTCAAGTCGGCGCGCATCGGGTCGTCGCCGGTTTGCTCCCCTGCGTGTTTGGGGATTCGCGGCTTGAACTGCGCCGGTTGATCAAGCAGCACCGGCCGGCGGTGGTGGTTTGTCTCGGGCTCGCCGCCGGACGGAGTGAAGTGACGCCGGAGCGAGTGGCGCTGAACATTGACGACGCGCGAATCGCGGACAATGCAGGAGAACAACCAATCGACCGGCCGGTGGTAAGGGGAGGTCCGGCTGCGTACTGGAGCACGCTGCCGATCAAGGCGATTGTGGCGGCCTTGCAGGCGCGGCGGATCCCGGCGGCGGTGTCGCAGACCGCCGGGACCTTTGTCTGTAATCACGTGTTCTATGGCTTGATGCACGACCTGGCCCGGAAGGGTGCCGGCAAGTCGCTGCGCGGAGGATTCATCCACGTCCCCGCGGTGCCCGTAGCCGGGCGGAAGCGGTCGTCACTGCCGCTGGCGATCTCGGTTGAAGCGGTCCTGATTGCGATCCAGACGACGCTGGCCTTCAGGGGCGACGTGCCCGCGCCGGGTGGCCAGGTCAGCTGACCGCCGCGAGCGGACGGGTCAGCGCTGGCTGACCATGATGCGGAGGACGGGCTGAAACGCCGCGATGATGACGCCGACAAGATCGGTGGCGTCCACGTCTTCGCCAACGTGGCTCCGATTGTTGAGGCCGGTGCTCCGCCAGCCATCATGGGCGCGGGGGACGAGAACACGGGCAACGAAGCGGTTGGAGCGGTTACGGTAGACCACTTTCATGCCGCGCTGAAGGGCATCACAGGGCAGCTGCGCGACCACCAGCGCGGTGCCTTCGGGATAAAGAGGGCGCCAGCGAGTTTCCGCGGCCGGTGATCACGGAGCAGCCTTCGGTTTGGGCGGCCAGTGCGTGCGCCTTGCAGAGGGTCAGGCTCGCGGGAATCGACTTCGGTTCGGCGCAACACGGCCCCAAAAACCAGTCCGGCGTGCTGAGAATTATCCCCTCCAGGCCTGATGGGGTGGAGCGATCCTCCTCGATCGTGCGATGATGAAGGCGCCCGCGGCGACGAGAAAGAATGAGTAGAAGATTCCGCGATTCAGGCCGAAGAGAAGTCCCGCATCGGGTTCGCGGAACAGCTCGCCGATCGAACGCAGAATCGCGTAGCCAACGAGAAATTCCCCGGCGAGGCGACCCGGTGCCTTGAGCACGCCGGCGGACCACCAGAGCCGGATCTGGACGAAGGCGAGCAGGATGGCTCCCTCTAGGGCGGCTTGGTAGAGCTGGGAGGGGTGGCGGGCGGGAATCAGCGCCACAGGCGTGCCGGGCGACTCGCTCAGAGGGAAAATAACAGCCCAGGGCACTGTGCTGATGCGGCCCCAGAGTTCGCCGTTGATGAAGTTGGCGATGCGGCCGAGCAGCAGACCAAGGGGGGCAACCGATGCGACGAGATCGCTCAGATGGAAGAAGCCGATGCGCTGAGCCCGGCCGAACCAGGCAAGCGCGACGACGACGCCGACGAAGCCGCCATGACTGGCCATGCCGCCCTCCCAGACCCTGAGCAGTTGCAGGGGATCGGCGAGCACGGCCTCCGGCTGGTACAGAATGAAATAGCCGATTCGTCCTCCGAGAAAAACGCCCAGGATCAGCGCGAACATCAGGTCGCCGATTTTTTGGGCGGGCACGAGGGAGAGCTCGGCGCGGGCATAGCACCGCAGGAGCCAGGCGGCGCCCACGAAGCCAAGAACGTAGGCGAGCCCGTAGTAGCGAATACCGATGGTCTCCGAAAACTGCAGGAGAAAGGGGCTCAGGTCGTGAACCCAGTGAGTGCTCGTCGCGGTCATGGCTTGGGCGGCGGGAAAGGCGTGATGGCGGTGTCCCCCGTGCGGCGCGGTTTGGCCTGTTTCTGCAACTTGGCCCGAGCGAGCTCGCGCATGTCCACGGCGATGTCGTCCTTTTCGAAAATCTCCCGGCCAAGCAGATGCTCCATGACATCCTCCATGCTGACCACGCCGGCGGTGGCGCCGAACTCGTCGACTACGACGAGGATCTGCTGGTGCGTCTTCAGAAAGACCTGCAGGGCGTTGGCGACGGTGACGGTCTCCGGGATAAAGTGGACTTCCTGCATGACCTTCTCAACCAGATCGAGGTCCTGGTCATTTGCCTTGGCCTTGAGCAGGTCGCGCCGCCGCACCAAGCCCACGACATCGTCGAGGGACTTGCTGTACACCGGCATGCGGGCGAAGGGGATGTTGGGGAAATCGCGGAAGATTTCGCCGACCGTGGCGCTCTTGCGCAGGGAGGTCACCACGGTGCGGGGCGTCATGATCTCGCTCACGCGGATGTCATCGAGCGACAGCGCGTTGGCAATGATGCTGGACTCGCTGCGTGTGAGCGTCCCCTGCTGGGCGCCGCGTTCGGCGAGCAGAATGATCTCCTGGTCAGAGTCGGTTCGTTCGGCCGGGGCGCGAATCACCAACTGCACAATAAGGCCGCAGATATAGGTGATGGGGCGGAGGGCGTTGCACATCGCCGACAGGGGGTAGACCACGTAGGGCTGCAGCTGGCGGCGGTAGACGACGCCGATGGTTTTGGGCAGGACTTCCGAGAAAATGAGGATCGCGACGGTGAGCACTGCCGAAATCAGGCCAAGGACCGCGTCGCCGTAGAGCTTGGTCGCAAGGCCGCCGATGGTGACTGACCCGAGGGTGTTCGCGATCGTGTTCAGCGTGAGGATCGTCGAAATCGTTTCCTGGATGCCGGTTCTGAGTTCCTCGAGCTTGGCGCCCTGTCGGGGGTGATCGCGTTTCAGCGCCTCCACCTCCGCCACGGTTGTGCTGAGAATCATTGACTCCATGAGGGAGCAGGCGAAGGAAATGCCGAGGGTGAGCGCGATCGCGATGAGAAGCCATTCCATGGTAGGTGAGTGGACGGGTTGAAACCCGTTGACGAACCAAATTCGGGACGGCGTCCCGCGTAGCGGGTAAAAAGTCACTTGCCGAAGCCAGCGCGGCCCGGCGTAGTGGCGTCCATGTCCTCGCTGCAGCGAACGCCCCTGTACGCCTTTCATGCCGCCCGCGGTGGCCGCCTGGTTGATTTCGCCGGCTGGGAGATGCCGGTGCAGTACCGGAGCATTCTGGAGGAACACAAGGCGGTCCGCCGCACGGCTGGACTTTTCGACGTCAGTCACATGGGCGAGGTGGACGTGCGGGGCCCGGAGGCCGGACGTTTCCTGAACCAGTTGGTCACGAATGATGTGGCACAAATGTACCCGGGGCGCGTGCTCTACTCCCCGATGTGCCAGCCGGATGGCGGGGTGGTGGACGATCTACTGGTGTACATGCGGGCGCCCGACGACTACTTCTTGTGCATCAATGCCGGTAATATCGACAAGGACGTGGCGTGGATCACGGCGCAGGCCGCGGGCTTTCAGGTCTCGGTCCGCAACCGTAGCGAAGATTACGCCCTGCTTGCGGTGCAAGGTCCCAAGGCGGCGGAGATCGTGCAGTCGCTCACCGGCGCCAAGCGTGGCGCGGTAAAGTACTATCAGTTTGCCGAGGGCACCGTGGCGGGTATCGCGTGCATCCTCAGTCGGACCGGCTACACCGGAGAGGATGGGTTTGAACTCTACCACGCCGCCTCCGACGCTCCTCTGTTGGCTGAGGCTCTCCTGGCGGCGGGTGCTCCTCACGGCTTGGAACTCGCCGGCTTGGGCGCGCGCGACAGCCTCCGGCTCGAGGCCGGCTACCCGCTTTACGGACACGAGATCAGCGCCACGATTTCGCCGCTGACCGCCGGCCTCGGCTGGACGGTGAAACTGGACAAGGGCGCCGATTTCATCGGGCGCGACGCGCTCGTGGCCGAAAAACAAACCGGCGCACCCCACAAGGTCGTGTTCTTCAAGACCGGCGACCGCCGTATCGTGCGGGCGGAGACGCCGGTGCTGGGCGCGGACGGGGCGGTGGTCGGCCGGGTGTTGTCCGGCACGCTCACGCCCATCCTCAACGCAGCCATCGGCTCTGCGCTGGTGACCACGGCCG
>CAMAXB010000064.1 GCA_945862035.1 Opitutus sp. GAS368 | reverse complement strand
GGGATCGCAGCAGGCTTGGCGGAGGCGGGTGAGCAGGGCGAGGAAGCCAAAGGATTTTTCCCGCATCGCCGCGCCGACGTCGTCGCCCAGCCGCTGCAGGCCCTCGCTGCAGATCTTGGCGTACTCGGCGCGCTGCACATCCGTGAGCGGGCAGAGCAGGTCCATTTCGACCTTCGGCGGCAGTTCGGTCGCGACCTCCCCCTTGGTGCGGCGAAGAATGAACGGGGCCAGCTGAGCCCGCAGCCGGTCAAGCGTTCCGGGCCGATCCGCGCCCAGCGAGGCCTCGAATGCCGTCCGGGAACCGAGCAGGCCCGGTAGCAGAAAACGGAAGATCGACCACAGATCGAGCTGGCGGTTCTCGAGCGGCGTCCCGGTCAGCACGAGGCGGTGCCGCGCGCGAATCGCAAAGCAGGTCTGCGTCACCTTGGCGTCCGGATTCTTGATGAACTGGCCTTCGTCGAGCACCGCGTAGCCAAATTCCGTGCCCGCGAGCAGGCCGCGGTGCTTTCGCAGCTGCGTATAGCTCGCGAGCCAGATCACCGGCTCCTTGCTCAGCGCAAAATCGTTGCCGGTCTTGAGCACATCGACTTTGAGCGAGGGGAAGAAGCGGGCGATCTCCTCCCGCCACACCGGCACCACGCTGGCAGGGCACACCACCAGATGGGGAACACCGGCCAGGGGACGGGCCGCCAGCAGCGAGATCACCTGCAGCGTCTTGCCCAAGCCCATCTCGTCCGCCAGCAGGCCATGGCAGCCCACATCGCTCAAATGATGCAGCCACTCCACACCCCGTCGCTGGTAGGGCCGGAGCAGCGCCGGCAGATCGGCCTCCGGCGCGACCGGGGCCAGCACGCTCTGACGCCAGGCTTCCAACTCGGGCGACAGACTCAGTTTGAAGCGTGCATCGTTGAACAGGGAAAAGATCAGGTACGGCGAGAGGGGGCCGTCCTGATGCGTCTCGGAGGCATTGCGCCGCCAGGCCTCAAGCGCAGCCAAGCGATCGGTCGGCAGCGCGACGATGCCGACGCTCGGCAGGATCGCCGGGGACGTGCCGCGCTTGATCAGCGTGTTAACCTCGTCGTCGCTCAGCAGCCGCTCACCGGCCTTGAAAATCCAGCGCAGATTCAGCGCACCCTCCACGCCGCCCTTCGTCCCGGGACGACGCTCGGCGACCGCCTCGATCTCGATCGTCCGCGTGCCCTTGATCAGATTCGACGCATTCGCATCGAGCTCGATCACGAAAAGCCGCCGCCACGCGGAGAGCGTGCCCTTCAGAAAATTGGGAATCTCCGCGACATTATCCAAGGTGTAGACGCCGGTCTCCTGCTGATACTGGAAGTGCGCCTTGCGGGCGTAAGCGGCTAGGCCGATCAGCTTCGCCCGCTCGCCCGAGGTCACATGGCCATTGCCGTGGGCATGGGCAGCCGCGCCGAGCGCTGCGATCCGCTTCTTGTCGGTCCCTTGCCAGTAAGCCTGGAAAAGCAGCCCCTCCGTCTTCGTACGGAAAACGAGGACCAAGGTTCGCGAGGGGCCGCGGGCCGCCGCGACCGCCGGACGCACCGGCGGCGTTGACGCAAACGGCCGGGCCACCGGCGCCGAACCGGTAACGGGGACAACCGCTCCGTGGGCGTTGAACGAGCCGCCGCCCTCGCCGCCCGCGGACGCCGGCATGGGCTCATCGCCGGGTAACGGCGAAATCTCATCGGCCACCAACTCCTCAATCTCGTGCAGGCCGGCCACGGCCAGGGCCCGGGCGACATCCAGATCCGTTGAGGACGATCGGACGGAGAGTCCGCTCTCGGCCCACTCGATCACCGCATACTCATCGCGCTTCTCAATGCGCCGGTGGATGATCGCATCGCCCGCCGTCAGCTCAAGTTCACGGACTTCGCCGTCGCGGTACATGCGACGTCCCTCGTCCAACTGGGGAGGGGTGAAGTGCGCTGCCCAGTCGTGCTCCAATCGTCCGAACCAAGACTCCAACGATTGGGGTGTATAGACGCGCTTTGGACCGTGCGATTGCATCCAGCTAAAAGATGGAACGTACGCCCGCCTACCCGCCGGGCAATCCTTATTTCACCGCGTGACGCGTTCGTCGCGCAGAATCTGCAGGGTTCGATCGACCGCCCCGCGGTTGCGCCGATGCCAGGCCAGCCCCGCCTGCCCCATCACTTCCCGCTCGGTGCCCCCGCGGGCCAGGCGCTCCAGCGCCCCTGCTAATTCGCCCGGATTGGCCACCCGGCGGGCCGCACCCGCCTCGACCAACTCGGTGGCAAGCAAACGGAAATTCGACATCTGCGGGCCAAACAAAATTGCCCGCCCCAGCGCCGCGGCCTCGACGGGCGTCTGGCCTTCGTGGTGGGGCGGAAGGCTCTTCCCGACGAAGACAATGTCGGCCACCTGCGTCAGCTTGCTCAGTTCCCCGGTGGTATCGCCCACCGCGACGTCCACGGGTCCCGCCGCCGCGCCGGACGAGCGAAAGTGATGGGTCAGGCCGGCGGTCTGCAGCAGGGCCGCGATCTCCCCCCGGCGCTCCGCGTGCCGCGGCACCAACAAAAGCCGGCAATCGATCCCGCCCCCGCGCAGGCCGCGCAGGGCCGCCACCAACGCCGCCTCCTCCCCGGGCCAGGTCGAAGAGCCGAGGACAACCAGCCCCACCTCTGCCAGCCCGAGTTCCCTTCGCAGCTGCCCCCGCTCACTCTCCCTCAGCACCGGGATCGCGACGTCGAGCTTGATGTTCCCGGTCGTGGTCATCCGCTCCGCTGGAAATCCTATCTCGCGAAAACGCGTTGCATCGAGCTCAGAGGCAGGAAGGAGCCTTGTGATCCCGCCCAGCAAGGGCCGCACCGCCGGCGCCCAGGCCCGCATCCGTCGGTAGCTGCGATCGCTCAGCCGCGCATTGATGCAGACCACCGGCACGCCGCGGCGGGCGGCTTGGGCAATGTGTTCCGGCCAGCGTTCGCCCTCGGTCAGAATCACGAGATCGGGCGACACCGCGCGCCACGCCCGGGCCGACAAAGGCCAGGCATCCAGAGGGAAATAGCCGATCGCGAGAACCCTCGCCCGGTAACGTTCGCTGGCGAGCCGATGACCCGTGCTCGTGGTGGTCGTCAGATAGACTTCGATCGTCGGGTCGGCCGCCAGCGCGGTCAGGACCGGTTCAATCGCGAGCATCTCGCCGACGCTGACTGCTTGCAGCCAGATGCGGCGCACGCCGACCCGCTTGGGCGGGAGGGCGGGCACCGCCCCCAGACGCTGGCCAAAGTCCTCGCCATAGCCCCCCCGACGACGCATGCGCCACAGATAGTACGGCGCCAGGACGAGGAGCACCGGGAGGAAAAGAAGGCGATAGAGCCAGAGCATGGGCGAACGCCCGATTCGGAACGATTCAGCGCAAGTTCACAAAACCATTCCACAGAATCGTTCTTCGCTCCTTGGTCCTGGTTCCTGGTTTCAAACCATCGGCGAGTGCATCGTCTGGTCGGGAACAAGGAACCAAGAACGAAGAACAAACAGCTATCACGACTTTGACGCGGAGCCGGTTTGTATCCAAGGTCCCCGCATGAGCCGTCTGCTCCCTACCCTATTGGTCGTGCTTGCCAGCGCGATTCTCGCCTCCGCCCAGCCGCGTTTCGCCCACGAGGGCAGCGACCTCCGTCCCGACCCCGCCGTGCGGTTCGGTACCCTGCCCAACGGGCTGCGCTACGCCATCCTCGCCAATGCCGAACCCCGGCAGCGGGCCTCGCTCCGGCTCTACGTGGATGTCGGGTCCCTGCAGGAAACCGAAACCCAGCGCGGCGTGGCCCACTTCCTTGAGCACATGGCGTTCAACGGCAGCCGCAACTACGCCCCCGGCACGCTCGTCGAATTCTTTCAGCGGATGGGCATGAGCTTCGGCGGCGACACCAATGCCTCGACGGGCTTCGACCGCACCCAATACTATCTCGAACTTCCGGAAACCAAACCGGAAACCCTCGCCGAGGGGTTCCGCGTCCTCGGCGACTACGCCGGCGGCCTGCTCCTGCAGGACCGCGAGATCGACCGCGAACGCGGCGTGATCCAAAGCGAAAAGCGCACCCGCGACTCGGTGGACTTTCGTTCCTTCGTCGCCGAGTTTGAGTTCCTCCTCGGCGACACCCGCTTTCCCCACCGCCTGCCGATCGGGACCGACGAGGTCATCGCGGGCGCCCCTCGCGCGGAGTTCGTGAGCTTCTATGACACGTGGTACCGCCCCGAGCGGATGGCGGTGATCGCCGTCGGCGATTTCGATGTCGCCGCCGTCGAGCAGCAGATCATCACCACGTTCAGTCCGATCGTCGCCCGCGCCCCCGCCCAAGCGCATCCCGACCTCGGCACGATCGCCCCGCTCGAAGGCGTGCGGGTCAAGTTCCACTCCGAGCCGGAGGCGTCCGCCACGACCGTCGGCATCCAGACCCTCACCCCCTACGCGCCCGAACCCGACTCCGCGGCGAATCGGGTCAAGTACCTCCCGCGCAGTCTCGCCGTGGCCAGTCTCAACCGCCGCCTGGCCGAGCTTGCGAAGAAAGAGGGCGCGCCCTTCTCCTCCGGCCGCGCGGCGGTCGCCGAGGGCTATGATTTCTACCGCAACGCCAGCATCGAACTGACCGCTCCGCCTGACCGGTGGGCCGCCGCACTCGCGGTGGCCGATCAGGAACTCCGCCGCGCCCTCGAACACGGGTTCCAACCCGCCGAACTGCGCGAGGTCGTGGCGGGCTATCTCAACGCCCTCGAGCAGGGCGTCAGGACCGCCTCCACCCGACGTTCCTCCAGCCTCGCGGGCGAACTCCTCGACAGTCTCTCGGAGCATACCGTGTTCACGACGCCGGCTGATGACCTGGCGCTCTTTCGTCCCGCCCTTGAGCAGGTGACGGTCGAAGCCTGCCTCGCCGCCCTGCGCGAGGCTTGGGATGTTCCCCACCGGTACATCACGGTCTTCGGCAACGCGAAGCCCGGCGCCGATGTTGCCGCGGCCGAGCGTGCGATCACCGACACCTACCGGCAGTCGCTCGCCGTGGCCGTCGAGCCGCCTGCGACCATTGCCGATGCCATCTTCGCCTACACGGACTTCGGTCCGGCCGGCACGATCACTGAGCGCCGCCGCGTCGAGGACCTCGATGTCACCTTGGTCACCTTCGCCAATGGGGTTCGCCTGAACCTCAAGCGAACCGACTTCGAGGCCAACCGGGTCCGCATGTCCGTCCGCCTTGGCGCCGGCCAGCTGCTTGAGCCGCGGAACCAGCCCGGGCTCGGGTTCTTTGCGAGCAATGTCTTCACCGCCGGCGGCCTGGGTCGGCACAGCAGCGACGACCTGCGCCGCATCCTCGCGGGCCGCAATGTCGGCACAGGCCTCTCCGTCGGCACCGATGCCCTCAGCCTCGGCGGCCAGACCACCCCCGCCGACCTGCTGCTTCAGCTCCAGCTCACCACTGCGTTCATCGCGGATCCGGGTTTCCGCCCCGAGGCCGAGCGCCAGCTTCGTCAGGGGCTTGAGCAGCTCTACGCCCGTCTTGCCCACACGCCGCAGGGGCCGCTGCAGCTGGAGGTGAGCCGCCTGCTCGCCAGTGGCGATCCCCGCTTCGGCACCCCCACCGAGGCCGAGCTCGCCGCGCGCACCACGGAGGAGGTTCGCACATGGCTCGCACCGCAACTCGCCACGGGGGCCATCGAAATCGCCCTCGTGGGCGATCTCGACATCGAAACCGCGATCACCGCCGTGGCGCAGACCTTGGGAGCCCTGCCCCCGCGCGCGCCGAAGCCCGCGCTGGCGGAAGCGCGCGAGGTCCCCCTGCCCGCCGAGCCGTTTCGCCGGGACTACCTCGTTGAGACCGAGATCCCCAAGGGTATCGTGGCCCTCTACTGGCCCACCACCGACTCGCGCGATGTCCGGATCGCCCGGCGCCTCTCTTTGCTCGGCGAGGTCTTTGCCGACCGTCTGCGCGTGAAGGTCCGCGAGGAGCTGGGTGGCGCCTACAGCCCCGGCGCCGGCAACAACTCCAGCGACACGTATCGCGGCTACGGCTACATGATCGCCAATGTCACCGTCGATCCCGAGCGCGCGGGCGAGATCGCCGATGTGGTGACCGCGATCGCGGCCGACCTCGCCGCGAACGGCGTGAGCGAGGACGAGCTCGACCGGGCGCGTCAGCCCATCCTCACCGGCATCCGCGAGTCCGTTCGCACAAATGGCTACTGGCTTGGTTCGGTCCTTGCCGCCGCCCAGGAGTTCCCGGAACGCCTCGACTGGTCTCGTTCGCGCACCGCAGACTTCCAAGGCATCACGAAGGCGGAGCTCGACACGCTAGCCAAGGCCTACCTGGGATCAAACCGCGCCTTTCGCGCCGTCGTCCTGCCGGCCCCGGCTGCAGCCAAGTAGCGGAGGGTAACCACTCAATCCACGGAACACACGAAAGGCGGAATTTTCGCCAACCTGCTTCCGAAACGTGCCCGGGATTGTGTGACTGGCACCGGATCCGTCCCTTTTTCGTGTGTTCCGCGTGGTTCGTGGTGACTCCGCCGCTGATTCAGATCTTGGCAAAGACGAGGGACGCGTTGGTGCCGCCGAAGCCGAAACTGTTGGCGAGCGCCGCGCGGACCGGTTTGCGCACCGCCGTGTTGGGCGTGAAGTTCAGGCCCAGCGCGGCGCACTCGGGATCGACATTGTCCAGATTGATGGTCGGTGGGATCACCCCATCACGAATCGCGAGCACCGCGGCGAGCGCACCCATCGCACCGGCGCCACCGAGCAGGTGGCCGGTCATGGACTTTACGCCGCTGACGTGAATCTTGTCCTTATTGGGGCCGAACACGGCCGCGATCGCCGCCGCTTCCTCACCATCGCCGCCGGGCGTGGACGTGGCGTGGGCCGAGACATAATCCACGTCCATGGCGGTTAGGCCGGAGCGCGCGAGGGCATCGCCCATCGAGCGCCGTGAGCCCTCGCCACCGGGGGCCAGCGAAGAGAGGTGATAGGCGTCGGACGTGGCGGCATAGCCGCGGAGTTCAGCGTAGATCCGGGCGCCGCGGCGGACAGCGTGGTCGTGCTCTTCCAGCACAAAGACCACGGCGCCCTCGCCCAGCACAAAGCCGTCGCGATCGGCGTCATACGGACGCGAGGCCTTGGCCGGCTCGGCGTTGCGGGTCGAGAGCGCGCGCATTTGGGCGAATGCCCCGACCGCGAGCGGCGTCACGGTCGACTCGGCGCCACCGGCAATCATGACATCCACATCCCCGCGCGCGATCGCGGCGGCGGACTCGCCAAGGGCGTGGCCGCTGGTCGCACACGCCGAAGCCACGCTCATGTTGGGCCCGCGGAGGTCCAGCAGCAGGCTGACCTGGCCCGAGAGCAGATTCGGTGCGATCTGGATGATAAAGAAGGGCGAAATCTTGCGAAAGCCGCCAGCCTTCCACGTGTCGTGCATGGCCTCGATCTCAGGCAGGCCTCCGAGGCCGACGCCCAGATTGACGCCCATGCGCTCCGCCGAGAGCGAGGAGCGCTGCGCGTCCAGCCCCGAATCGGCGTAGGCCTCAATTGCCGCCCCGACTCCCAAGTGGGTGAAACGGCCGAATTTCTTCATGTCCTTGGGCGTGAAGGGAGCCGTCAGGGGCTCGCCGCCCGGGCCGCGCGGATGGAGTGGTTTCGCGAGGGGTGCGGTTGGCTCATAGCCCTTCACTTCGGCCGCGATCTGCGCCGTGCAGCCGGTGGCGTCGAAACGCGTGATCGGGCCCACTCCCGAGCGTCCGGCGACCAGACCCTCCCAGGTCTGGATCGCGGTGAGTCCGAGCGGCGTGACGGCGCCGAGCCCGGTGATGACAACGCGGCGCGGGGCGCCAGAGGTGGGTTGGGTCATGGGGTTAGGAGGAGGACTGAGCGGGAGCGAAGAGTTCAAGCGCAGTGCGGCGCGCCTGCGAAAGCAAGGCGGCGCTTTCAACGGGATCCGGGATTGTCCGGGCAAAGACAAGGGTGCCCGCGAGCATCCCCAGCAAGGCATTGGCCCGGCGCTGGTTTTCGACCGGATCGGGGTCGAGCGCGATCGCTTCCGCCACCCGCGCGCGATGGCGCTGGAAGGCCTCGGCAAAGATGATTCGGGTCTCGCCCTCCAGCCGCGCCATCTCGGAGCCAAGCGAGGCCAACAGGCAACCGGCGGCGGCATGGGCGCGATGATTCTCGCCCAGATAGGACAGCACCAATGCCCGGACGCGCGCTCGCGGCGTCGGCAGGGCGGCGATCCGGTTGAGATTCGTCACGGCCTGATCGAAACCCGTGGCGCACGCCTCGGCGACCAATTCGGTTTTGTCCCGGAAATGCGCATAGAATCCGCCATGCGTCAGGCCCGCCCGGCGCATCACTTCATCCACCCCCGTCGTCGCCAGACCGCGTTCACGAAACGCGGCGCTCGCCGCATCGAGAATACGGCGGCGGGTCGTCCGCTTGTGGGAGGGTGAATAGCGCATCGACCCCTTTAATATGACGTACGTCATTTTAATCGCAAGGCCCATTTTCAGGGCCCTCAAGGCAAATCCGCGTCAGAATGTCCCCGTCGAAGGTCGAGCGGGTTTTGACATCCCGACGGCCTGAGCACTACCTTCACTCTCTTTGAACATGCCTTCGCTGCACGCCCACTGGCGCATGGAGTACATCCAAGCGCCGCGTTTCCCGGAGACGAAGCGCCCGTTCACCGACCTGCCCGCGTTGGGCAATGACCGGGAGGCCCTGATCGTTTACCGGAGTCCTCTGTCCTACCTGATGCTGAACCGTTTTCCGTACAATCCGGGGCATCTCCTCGCGATTCCGTTTCGTGAGATTTCCGATTTGGAACAACTCACGCCGGAAGAAAGCGCCGACCTCATGGCGACCCTGACCTTTGGCAAGCGCCTGCTTCAGGCGGCGATGAATCCCGACGGAGTTAACGTTGGCTTCAACCTCGGCTCGGCGGCGGGCGGAAGCATCCCCCACCTGCACGGACACCTCGTGCCCCGCTGGAATGGAGACAATAACTTCATGCCCGTCCTCGGGCAGACCCGCGTTCTGCCGCAGGCCCTCGATCAGACTTGGGAGCGCCTTCACGCGACGGCCGCCACGTTGAGTGCCCGTTAATCCGCCGCATCGACCGCAATCCTCCTGCTCCGTGGCGACGAAGACCCTTCACTACCCGAACCCCCGGCACCTGAACCAGCTTTATGGCGGTCGGGACGAAAACCTCGCATTCGCAGAGCGCCACCTCGGCGTGAAGCTGGTCTCGCGGGAGGACTGGGTGAAAATCGAGGGCGACGAGAAGGCCGTAGCCCGCGCCGAGGAGCTCTTCGGTTTCCTCAACGAGGCCCGCGGTCAGGGCGTCGCCATTCGCACGCCGGACTTTCACCGCTTCGTCGAAACCATCGCCCGAGGCGAGTCCGCCCAACTGCGCGCATTGTTCGGCGAGCCGCTGGTCATCGCGACTCAGCGCAAGACGATCGTCCCCAAGACGCTCGGCCAGAAGCTCTATCTCCAGTCGATGCAGCGCAGCCCGATCGTCTTCGGCATCGGGCCAGCCGGCACGGGCAAGACCTACCTCGCGATGGCGCACGCCGTCTCGGCGCTGCTCAACAACCAGGTGCAGCGCATCATCCTCACCCGCCCGGCCGTCGAGGCCGGGGAAACGCTCGGTTTTCTGCCGGGCGACCTCCGCGAGAAGATCCTGCCTTACCTGCGTCCGCTCTACGACGCGATGCACGACATGATCGACGCCGAGGATGTGGCGCGCCTGACCGAGAAGGGCGTGATCGAGATCGCTCCCCTTGCCTACATGCGCGGACGCACGCTCTCGCATTCGTTCGTGATTCTCGACGAGGCCCAGAACACGACCCCGGAGCAGATGATGATGTTCCTGACCCGCCTCGGCGAGGACTCACGCATGGTCGTCACCGGTGACATCACACAGATCGACCTCCCCCGCACGAAGCTGTCCGGGCTCCTCGAGGTCGGGCGCATCCTCCGCGAGATTCCCGGGATCGACTTCCATCATTTCAGCGGCGCCGACGTCGTCCGGCACCCGCTTGTTCTCAAGATCATCGACGCCTACGAGCGGTACAAGAATCCCATCACGCCCGCCGGCGAATCCGCCTGACGACCATGTCGATCCTCGAGAAATTCAAGCTGCTCCGCGGTGGCGCCGATCGTCCCCGGATGAGAAAGACGGCGGTGGTCTCCGCGACCGCCGGCTACCTGGAGACGAGCCGACTCGTTGCGACCCTGATCTTCATCACCACCGTCGCGGCCATCGTCGTGATCAGCTTTGTGGGCGTTTCGACGGCCAGCGTTCCCGTTCTACCCAACCAGCTTGCCTCCGTTCGCGTCGTGGCCGGCGCGCCGTTCACCTACGAGAGCACCGAGCGGACCCGTTTGCTACGCGAGCAAATCCGCGATCGTGTGCCGCCCGTTTTTCGCCTGGAATTTGAGCCGCTGCGGCAGTTCGAGCACCACATGCGCGATCTCCTTCTCGGGTTGACCGCCTACGAGGCGCGCCATCTGGCTGACTCGGCCTTCACGGCCACGCGCGAAGCGGACTTCGCCGCCCTGGTCAGCGAATTCAATCGTCAGGGACCCTACCGGGCCAGTGTGAGCGACGTCTCCGCCCTCCTTGCCGCCGGGGATGCCAACCAACGTTTCACGGTGGTTGAGAACAGCCTCGTCGTCCTGCGCGAGATCTATGCGCAGGGAGTCCACGACAATGGCACCCTGATCGTAGGGCCCGGTTCCGGTAGCGTGACTGTTTTCCAAATCTCCCGCGAGGACGGCAGCGTCGCGCAGCAGGCCGTCGAGTCGATCGAAGAGGCCCTCACCCTGCTGCGGATCAATCTCGCCGCCGAGGGCGCCGGACGCGAAACCTCCCTCGCCCTGTTCCGCCTGTTCCGCAACGGGGTCACGCCCAATCTTATCTACGACCAGGAGGCCACGCGCCAGCGCCAGACGGACGCCCTCAAGTCCCTCAAGCCGGTCGTGGTAACCGTTGAAGTCGGCCAGACCATCATCGAGCCGGGCACGCGCGTCAGCGTCGAGCAGCACGAAATGCTCGTCGCCCATCGCCAGTTCCTGCTCGCGAGCGGCGATGTCGCCATCACCGAGGGCCTGCAGCTCTTTGGGCGGATCCTGCTCGTGCTGGCAATGCTCATGGCCTGCGTGTTCTACATCCGGCTGGAGGATCGCGAAACTCTGCAGAGCAACAGCCGCCTCGGCCTCCTGGCCCTCGTGGTGATCGTCAATCTCGCCCTGATCCGCCTCGTTTATTCCATGGGTGGACTCCCCTTCTTCGTTGGCAATTCGTCAGCCGCCTCCCTCCTGCCCTACCTCGCGCCGACCGCGCTCGCGCCCTTGATCGTCGTCATCCTCATTGACGCCGGTTCCGCCGTCTTCATGGCGCTGCTGATCTCGATCTTCACCGGCGTGATCTACGGCAACCGCCTCGATCTCCTCGTCCTGACCTTTCTCGCCTCAATGGTGGGCATCTCCGCCGCCCGTGCGAGCCGGAAGCGCGGCAACGTCGTGCGCGCCGCCTTCAGCGCGGGGATCACGGTCGCAGCCTTTGCCTTTCTCATCGGCGTGGTCGACAAACTCCCGTTTCTCACCGTTGTGAAGCACATGGGCGCCGGGCTCGCGACCGGGCTGGTTACCGGTATCATCGTCGTTGGCCTGCTCCCGGTCCTCGAGGGCTTGTTCCGCCGCACCACGGACATCACCCTGCTGGAGTTGACGGACTACAATCACCCGCTGCTCCGCCTGATGCAGATGGAGGCCCCGGGAACCTACCACCATTCGCTCGTGGTCGCGCAGTTGGCCGAGAACGCCGCCGATGCGATCAACGCCAACCCGCTACTGGCCCGCGTCTGCGCGCTGTTCCACGACATCGGCAAGACGACCAAACCCGAATATTTCACCGAGAACCAGCGCGACGGGGTCAACCCACACGATTTTAGCAATCCGTCCCTTTCCGCCCTGATCATCAAGAGCCATGTAAAGGAAGGCGTCGACCTCGCCCTGAAGCATCGCCTGCCCCGCGCCGCGATCGACGTGATCCAGCAGCACCACGGCACTT
>CAMAXB010000063.1 GCA_945862035.1 Opitutus sp. GAS368 | reverse complement strand
GTCGGCTCCCGACGCAATCAGGCCCGATCCGAATTCACGCCCGGCCAGTTCATCACTCCGCACGATGCCATCTTCCTCGCCAACGGGGATATCCTCGTCGCCGAGTATCTACCCATCGGTCGCATCACCCTCCTGCGACGGACGGCCTGAGATGCCGGGGACCCGCGTAACCGTCCGGTGGCTGCGGCGGGCGAAACGCTGTGCCGCGGGCAATGCGTGGATCCGCTCCAGCGGGGAGTTTGATGCGTTCGTCGGTTTTGATGCCGCCGCCCGGGATACCGCCGATCCGACCCGCTTTCACGTCGAAGCCGATTCGCGAGACTTGCTGCACCCCGGCGACTCGGGCTACAAGCTCAGGGCCGCGGGTTTCGACCTTACCTTTTGCGCGGCCTCCCGCCATGCTTCGGCCACCCCGTGATGTCCTCCTGTCTCTCCCTCCGTCCCTGCCCGCTCGGGCGGTGCTGGCGACTGGCGGCGGCCTTGATCGCTCTCACGGCGCCGATCCTGAATCAAACCAGCGCTGGTCAACCCGCCGCGGCGAATCCGGCGTCGCCGCCACGCCCTCGATCCATGGATGACTGGGCCAACCTCAACCGCTACCCATCCGCCAACGCCGCGTTGGCCGCGCCGGCTCCCGGAGAGGAGCGCGTCGTCTTCATGGGGGACTCGATCACCGATGCCTGGCCCCGGATCGGACCTTTCTTTGCCGGCAAGCCCTACCTTGGCCGCGGCATCGGCGGCCAGACCACGCCGCAAATGCTCGTGCGCTTTCGCGCGGATGTCGTCGCGCTGCAGCCCCGGGTGGTGGTGCTCCTCGCGGGAATCAACGACCTCGCCGGGAACACCGGCCCATCGACGCCCGCGATGATTCAGCATAACCTGTGCTCGATGGTCGAAATCGCCCAGGCCAATGGGATCCGGGTCGTGCTGGCTTCAATCCTCCCCGCGCTCGACTTTCCCTGGCGGCCGGGGCTGCAGCCCGCCGCCAAGGTCGCGGCCATGAACACCTGGATCAAGGCGTACGCAGAGTCTCAGGGCTGCATCCATCTGGATTATTTCACGGCCCTGGCCGACGAACGGGGCGGCCTGCGGGCCGAGTTTGCAGAAGACGGCATCCACCCGAACCGGGCCGGCTATGCCGTGATGGAACCACTCGCCGCGGCCGCCATCGCCCGCGCGCTCGCCCAACCCTGATTTTCCCAACTTTCACCCTGCCCCATGTCCTCCGTCACTGCTCAAGAAACCAAGGCCCAGCTCGAAAAGAAGCATAAGCTCGTCATCTTCGCCTCGTCCCTCGGGACGGTGTTCGAATGGTACGACTTCTATATCTACGGCACCCTCGCCGTGTTCTTCGGGAAGCTGTTCTTCCCTCCGAACAACGAAACCGCCGCCTTCCTCTCCAGCCTCGCACTCTTCGGCGTCGGTTTTTCCGTACGCCCCTTTGGCGCCCTGGTCTTTGGACGCATCGGTGACCTCATCGGCCGCAAGTACACCTTTCTGGTCACGATCGTGGTCATGGGTCTGTCCACCGCTCTGGTCGGACTTCTGCCCACCTACGAGAGCATCGGTTTCCTTGCTCCAATCATCCTGGTCATTCTTCGCATCGCCCAAGGGCTTGCCCTCGGCGGGGAATACGGCGGCGCTGCCACCTACGTGGCCGAGCACGCGCCGCCCGGCAAACGCGGCGCCTACACGGCGTGGATCCAGACCACCGCCACGCTCGGCTTCTTCATTTCGCTCGCGGTCATTCTTGGTATTCGCTCGGTGATGAGCGCGGAAAGCTTTGCGGCCTGGGGCTGGCGCATTCCATTCCTCCTCTCGGTGATCCTGCTGGGCATCTCCGTCTTCATCCGCCTAAAGCTGGAGGAGTCGCCGGTGTTCGCGGAGATGAAGGCGCAGGGCAAGACGTCCAAGGCTCCCCTGACCGAGAGCTTTGCCCGCTGGGACAACGGCAAGATCGTCCTCAAGGCCCTGTTCGGCTGCGCCGCCGGGCAAGGGGTCGTCTGGTACACCGGACAATTCTACGCGCTGTATTTCCTGACCGGCACCCTCAAGGTCGACTACGTCAACGCGTACATCCTGATCGGGATCGCCCTCCTCATCGGCACCCCCCTCTTCATCGTTTTTGGCCGTCTCTCCGATCGGATTGGCCGCAAAGGCATCATGCTCGCCGGCTGTGCACTCGCGGCCCTGACCTATCAGCCGATCTTCCACGGGCTGACCAAGTCCGCCAACCCCGCACTCGCCGCCGCAATGGAGCGGTCGCCCGTCGTGCTGCAAACCGAGGACTATCGAGGCACGTTCGGCCTGACGATCGCCGCGCTCCAAGACGCCGCCCGCAAGATCATCCTCCCTTCAAAAATCAGCACCGAGACCGATCAGGCCCGGAACTACCTGAACTCCCGCGGCGTGCCCTTCACCCTCGCGCCGGCCAGCCCTGGCGTTGGCCTGGCCCTCGTCGTGTCCGGCGGGACGCCGGTCGCGGGCTTCTCCAGCGCGGCGTATGACGCCGCGCTCGCGCCGGCCGGCTACCCCCGCGCCGCCGACCCGGACCAGATCAACTGGGCCGCCACCCTCACCCTGCTTTCGATCCTGATGGTCTACGTCGCCATGGTGTACGGACCCATCGCCGCCTTCCTGGTCGAACTCTTCCCGACGCGGATCCGCTACACCTCAATGTCGCTACCCTACCACATCGGCAACGGCTGGTTCGGCGGCTTCCTGCCCTTGATCGCCGCCTCCATCGTCGTCTTCACCGGGGACATCTACGCCGGACTCTGGTACCCGATCGGCATCGCCGTCATTTCCATGACGATCGGCTGGTTCACGCTGCCGGAGACCAAGGACAGGGACCTCAACAGCGATTGAAACGACGACCAGCCCCGTATCAGGGTCGACCGACTGGCCTTCACCCTCGTCGGCATGGCGACGATCTTCGGTCATAATCAATCCATGGTTCTGCTCCTCGCACCCGCAGTGCTGGAGTCATCCGACTGAATTGATGTCGCTGTCCAACGCCTGAACCGACAACCCGCCGCCACGGTCAGGACGTCGAGCTGCTGCGGGGCGTCACGGCGGAGGCCGCCCTCGTCGCGTCCGGCGGCAGCTTTCTCAACGAGGGCGACCTCGTTCGCATCGTCGACGGACCCGCTGGCGTTGCGCTCAGATTGGAGGATGCCAGCGCGGGGGGCTTGCCTCCCACCGGCCGCTTTGCAGGCTCAACTCATGAAGCTCGTCTTCACTCCTGAGGAGATCATCGCGATCGTCCAACCCCGTACCCAACGCGGCGCGACGCAGCAGTCCATCCGCGGACTCTCCGCCCTTGGGCCGGCCCAGACCGGGGAGCTGAGTTTTCTTGGGAATGCCAAGTACAAGGCCGAGGTCGCCAGCACCCGGGCCTCGATCGTGCTCGTCCCGGCCGAGTACGAAGGCGAGCCCGCCTCTGACCAATTGCTGCTGGTCGTTGATAATCCCTCGGCGGGAATCGCCCGAATCTGCGCCCGGCTTGAACAGGAGCTCTGGCCTAAGCCCGCGCCCGGGATTCACCCGAGCGCCGTCATCGCCCCCACCGCCCGGATCGCCCCGAGCGCGACGGTGGGCCCACTCTGCGTCGTCGAGGACGGAGCCCAGATCGGTGAGCGCACCCATCTGCAGGCGCAGGTCTTTATTGGCCGCAACGCCGAGATCGGCGACGACTGCTGGCTCATGCCAGGGGTAATCGTCGCCACGGAATGCGTGCTGAAAGAGCGGGTGCGCCTGCAACCGGGCGTGGTCGTCGGTTCGGACGGCTTTGGGTATGATTTTGTGGAAGGCCGCCACCAGAAGATACCGCAGGTGGGTCAGGTGATTATCGGCGCTGACGTCGAGATCGGCGCCAACTCGGCGCTGGACCGCGCCCGTTTCAGCAAAACCCTGATCGGCGAGGGCACCAAAATCGATAATTTGGTGCAAATTGCTCACAATGTGATCATTGGGCGCCATTGCATCCTCTGCTCACAAGTGGGCATCGCCGGCAGCTCGACGCTGGAAGACTATGTGATTCTCGGCGGGCAGGCGGGGGTCGGTGGCCATGTGACGATCCGCAAGGGCGCCAAAGCCGGTGGGCGAGCGGCCATCACCGCCGAAGTTTCCGCCGGCTCCTACGTCAACGGGAATCCCGCCATGCCCTACATGCTGGAGCGGCGGCTTGCGGTCCTCCAGCCGAAGTTGCCAGAACTCTTCCGTCGGGTCTCCGGACTCGAGGCGGAGATTGATCGGCTAAAAAAGGCTTCCGCCCCGTGACGTTATAGTCACGATGCTGCCCGCATGAGCGCTCCGCGGCATTTGAAAGTGTTCTCCGGTAATTCGAATCGGCCTCTGGCCGAGGAGATTTGCAAAGCCATGGGGATGCCACTGGGGGAAGCCACGGTCACAAGCTTCCCGGATGGCGAATCGTTCGTGAAGATCAACGAAAACGTCCGCGGTCAGGATGTCTACATCGTCCAGTCGACCTGCACGCCGACGAATCATCACCTGATGGAGCTGCTGATCATGATCGACGCCGCCAAGCGCGCGTCGGCCCAGCGGATCACGGCGGTCATGCCTTTCTACGGCTACGCCCGGCAGGATCGCAAGGACCAGCCCCGCGTGCCGATCACGGCCAAACTGGTGGCCAATCTGCTCGTCGCCGCCGGGGCCAACCGCATCCTGACGATGGATCTGCACTCACAGCAGATTCAGGGTTTCTTCGACATCCCGGTCGACCATCTCTTCGCTTCACCCGTCTTTTTCAAGTACCTCGAGAAGCTCAACGCCGGCAATCTCGTGGTGGTCTCGCCGGATGTCGGCGGCATGAAGATGGCCGCCGCCTACGCCGGCATCCTCGGCGCCCAACTGGGCATGGTCTGGAAGAAGCGCACCAGCGCCACCACTGTCGAATCCGTCAATGTGGTCGGCGATGTCGCCGGCAAGGATGTCCTCCTGATTGACGACATCACCGAAACGGCCGGCACCCTCGTCAACGCCGCGAAGCTCATGCGCGACAGCGGCGCGCTCAGCGTCCGCGCCGCCGTCAGCCATGCCCTGCTGAATAGCATGGCCTATGAGCGCCTGAGAGTCGGCCATATCGACGAACTAATCACGACCGACTCCATCCCCGTCGACACCCGCGGGCTCCCCATCAAGGTCCTGAGCGTCGCCGGGCTGCTCGGCGAGGCGATCATGCGCATCAGCAACAACGAGAGCGTCACCAGTCTCTTCAAGATCAAGGGCTTCTAGGCCCGGCCAATCGCTCCCGGGCGGTTGCCCCGGAGCCCGATTCTGTCAGCTTAGCCCCTATGAGCATGCGCTTCCGGCTCCCTGCCCTTCCCCTCGTCCTGGCCCTGACCGGCATCGTCGCTTCCGCCCAGCCCCAATCGGACGCCAAGAAGCTCGATCTCACCATCGATGCCTCGCCCTTGGTGCAGACCGCCAGCGCCCGCCTCGTCAGCTACGCGGACGTCGTCGAGCCGGTCCAGAAGACCGTCGTTTCAGTCTACTCGACGAAGATCGTGCGGCAGCGGCTCCAGATGAATCCCCTTTTTCGTGAACTGTTTGGCGACCAAGCCCCGCCGGAGCGCGAGTCCCGCGAGGAAGGGCTCGGCTCGGGCGTGATCGTGACGGCGGACGGCTACATCATCACAAACAACCACGTCGTCGAGGGCGCCGACGAACTCAACGTTTCGCTTTCCGACGAGCGCGAGTTCAAGGCCAAGGTCATCGGCGCCGACCCCAAGACCGACATCGCCATCATTAAGATCGAGGCCGAGGGCCTCCCAACGGCTACCCTCGCCGACAGTGACCGCATCCGCGTGGGCGACGTCGTCTTTGCCGTCGGAAATCCCTTGGGCATCGGGCAGACCGTGACCATGGGCATCGTCTCTGCCAAGGGTCGCAGCGTGGGCATTCTCGATGATGTCCAAGGCTATGAGGACTTTATCCAGACCGACGCCGCAATCAACCAGGGCAATTCCGGCGGCGCCCTCGTCGATGCCGGCGGGCGCCTCGTCGGCATCAACAGCGCCATCCTCTCCACCTCTCGCGGCAACATCGGCATCGGCTTTGCCGTGCCGGTCAATCTCGCTGCCAGCATCATGCGCAGCCTGATTGAGACCGGGAAGGTCGCCCGCGGCCGGCTCGGCGTGCAGGTCGATCCCCTCACCCCGGAACTCGCCGAGGCCCTCGGGATCAAAAAAGACACCCGCGGCGTCATGATCGTTGAGGTTGTCCCCGACACCGCCGCCGAGCGTGCGGGCCTGAAACGCAGCGACGTGATTGTGTCGGTCAACGAGCGGATCGTTTCCTCTTCGAACGATATCCGCCTTCTGATTTCCCAGCTCCTGCCCGGCACCGAGGTCGCGTTGCAGGTGATCCGCGAGGGTGAGGAGGTGGTGGTGAAGGCCACGCTCGACGCCGTGCCCGGCGAAGGTCTGACGGAGAATAATCTACTCGAGGGGATCACCGTGGATCCGCTTTCGGATGAGCTCCGCCGCCAGCTCAGCATTCCCCGCACCATCAGCGGCGTCGCCGTCAGCGCCGTCGAGCCAAGCTCACCCTATGCCGCACTCTTCTCGGAGGGTATGGTCATCCTTGAGATTAATCGTCGGCCCGTGACCGACGCCGACAGCGCCCGGGAAGCCCTGCGGGACGGCCGGAATCTTCTCTATGTCTACACCCGAGGGGCCATCCGCTCCCTCGTGGTCGTCGTCGAGCGGTGAACAGGACGAGGCCGGGGCCGTTTGATCCCGGTCCGAGGCTCCCCGGAGCGCAGGCGGGCCCCTCCCCGAGGTCTTGGATCGCTGATCAGGGACGCCTCAGGCCATTGCGCTGAGGACACGGTTCCACCTCGAAACGACCCTCAGCTGCCCGGCTTTTCGACCGGGATCGCCGCCAGCCACTCCGGCACGGCGTCAGCGCCGTAGGTCGGGAAACTCAGTTCAAGCAGCGAAACCGCCGGGATCTCGAAGCGCGCCGTGCCGGCGCTGCGATCCACCAGCATGGCCACCGCAACCGGCACGCCCCCGGCCTGGCGGATGATTTCAATGCACTCGAGCACCCGGCCCCCGCGGGTCACGACATCCTCCACGATCAGAACGCGTTCACCTAGGGTAAGTTTGAAGCCCCGGCGCATCACCAGCAGGTTGTTTTCCTTCTCCGCGAACAGGTAGCGGACCCCGGCCTGCCTGGCCAGCTCCTGCCCCACGACCAAGCCGCCCATGGCCGGGGCCAGAACCGTAGTGTACTGGAGATGCGTCAGCTTCTGCAGCAGCAACTCGGAGAGACGCGTCACGGCGTCCATGTGCTGGCAGACCTGCGCACACTGGAAGTAATGGGCGCTGTGCAAACCCGAGCGCAGCACGAAGTGTCCCTGAAGGAGGGCCTTGGTCCGGGTGAAAATGTCGAGAACCTCGGTTTGCGTGGGTTGCATAGGGGCAGCGAAGCGACTCCCGACGGAAAACCAAAACTTTTTTTGCCATAGGCGGCCAAACCCCCATCTTTACTGGGTGGTCATTGAACGCGCACCGTTGGAGGACGAGCTTGGGGATGTGCTGGAAAAGGCACTTCGCCACGCCGACCTGTCCCAAGCGGAGGTTGCGCGGCTGGCGGGAATCGACTTGGGCCGCCTGCGTGACGCCATCGACTACCGCTACGATTTTAGCCGGGAAGAACTCGCACGCCTGGCCTCGGTGCTGGGCCTGCGGGAGGAGGGCCTTTCCTCCCTCGCAAGCGGTCACTACCCCTTGCCGGAAATCAGCGGGCTGCCTTTCTGCCTCTACCCGCTACGGATGACCCATGGGATCGGGGTGGCCAATGCCTACATCGTCGCCCACTGCTGCAGCCCGCGGGGGATCCTCTTTGACACCGGGCACGACTCCGAGGCCCTGCGTCGAGCCTGGCCACCGGCAATTCGGGCGCTCGACGCCATTTTTGTCACCCACGGGGAAACCGAACACACCGGGGGATTGGCCGGCCTGCAGGCGGATTTTGGTCGGGTTCCGGTCTTCGCACCCGCCGGGGCCGGCCTCCCCGGCGCCACCGCCCTCAGCGAAGGCACCTCCCTGCGCTTTGACGCCTTAGAAGTCTCCGTCCGTGACACGCCAGGTCATGCCGAGGCCCATCACTGCTACGTCGTCCGCTCCCAGGAGGCCCGCAGCGGGGTGCCGCTCCTCGTCTCAGGGGATCTTCTTTTCGCCGGATCCGTGGGCGGCGCCTACTACTGCCATCGGCGCCTCAACGCCCACCTGCAACGGCTCCTCGAAGAACTGCCGCCGGAGACGATCGTGGCCCCGGGCCACGGACCGCTCACCACCCTGGCGAATGAGCGCGCCCACAATCCCTTCGTGAAATCGTTACCCTGATCGAGCAAGGGTTCCCCTCGGCAATGCCCTCACTTGGGGCGCCGCCTCCGGAGTTCATTGCAGAGGAGTAGCTCCAGGTAAAGCCGCCTTGAGGAACTCACGAGGCTCCGCGCGAGCGCCGACGAATCGATGGGGATTCAGCCGGTCTGCGCCGCAGTGGCGCCGTGCGGTTCCCCCAGAATCGCCGCCCCTCGCGCCACGCGCCCAGCCATGACCGTGGGCGACCTTCCGTTGGCATCATCACAGGGCACGCTCCGAGTCCCCAGAAAGAGACCGCCCCCTCCTTTCGAAGGCCGGCGGTCGTCATTGGTCGGGGTGATAGGATTCGAACCTACGACCTCTACGTCCCGAACGTAGCGCTCTACCAGGCTAAGCTACACCCCGAAAATTTACCCCGGGGACCTTGCGATCCACGGGGTAATGTTAAAAAAAGCGCATCGCTGCGCTCAGCGACTGAATTAGGAACGACCCGCGGGAGCGACCGGGGCCGGGGGCGGAGCAGTCAGGGCACTGGCCGCGGCACGGCGGGAAATCATCTCCGTCATGCGCTGAATGTTGAGCTCGGCATTGCGCTTGGCGATGCGGGCGAGTTCGACCTTCTTCAGCAGTTCAAGATTCTCACGATTGACCGTTTCCTTCTGCGTGCGCAGGCCTGCGAGCTCGCGCTCGAGATCGGCGATCATGCGGGTAAAACGCTGGGTGTCGGATTCGTAGCCGGACTTGTCGTCAAGGATACGCTTGTTGTCCGCATTGTACTTGGCCAGACGCTTCTCGGTCTCGTCCTTTTCCTTGGCGGCGCGATCGGCGGCACGCTTGTCCGTGTCTTCACGAGACTTCCGCTCCGTGTCAGCCTTCTTGGCGGCCTCGGCGGCAACGATGGCGGCCTTTTCCTGTGCCACCCGAGCAACCTTCGTCTCATTCTCCACGAGGAACCCGCGGTAGAAAAAGATGTAGATAGCCAGCAGGATCGTGGGGGCGATGATGTAGATCTTATTCATGTCGTCGTAAGCTTAGGAGTTACTTTTTCTTCGCGGCGGCTTCGGCGGCGGCGGCAGCGGCGGCAGCGGCGACGCGGGCGTTGTCGGCATCCTGAATCGCCTTCAGCACACCCTCGAGGCTCTTGGCATTGGCGTCGGCCTGGCCGACGTACTGACGGAGGAAAGACTCCTCGCCGACGGCGAAGGCCTTCTGCTTCTCAATTTCCGCAATGGCCGCCTTTTCGGTATCAACTTCCTTGGCCAGACGCTCGGCCTGCTTGCTCAGGCGCTCCTGCTCGCGAAATGCCTTGTCGCGATCGTCGGTGATCTTGAGGCGGTATTCCTTGTCGGCGACGTCCTTGGCCTCGCGCTCGGCCTTATCCTTCTTGCGCTGCGCCTGGAGGATCAGGGCGGCATCAATGGCGACCTTGCGGTCGGCGGCTTCTTTCTTGAGGGAGGCTTCGCGCACGGCTTTGGCGTCAGCAATTTTTTGCTGCTCCTTCACGGCGAACTCCTTGGTGAAGTTCCAATAGAAGAAGGCAAAGATGAGGACGCCGATAAGTGGTCCGAGAATGTATGCTTTTTTCATGCTCTGAAGAGTGTGATGAGAGGGTGTGGAAGTGGATCAGGTCTTGGGTTTGAGAGCTTCTTCGCGTTCGGCGATGATATCTTTGATGGCGCGAAGGAGGCGGACGGCATCCTTTGCGTCGGGATCATCCTTCACGGCGGCTTCGAGAATGGTTTCGCCAGCCTCGAATTCCTTCAGTTCGTAGGCGAGAAAGCCGGCAAACACACGAACCTGCTGAACACGGGGAAGATTACCCTTCTGCAGGGCGATTTGGGCGTGACGGAAGGCGTCCCCAACCTTATCCATCGAGTAATAAATGTTGGCGATTTGGTACTCGAGCGAACCGGACTCGGGGAAGAGCTTCGCTGCTGCCTCGAGCGTTTCGATCGCCTTGAGGTCCTTATTGACCTGCTGATAGGAGGAAGCGAGGAATTCCCAATTTTGCTGGAGATTCTCGATCCCGCCGTCGCGAAGGCCTTTCTCCAGCAGGTCGATCGCGTAATCGAACTTCTGCATGTTGATGTAAAGGCCGACCAAGTTGAAGTTGTCGCGGGGCGCATTCATCAGGCCCTGCTTCTGCGCGCGCTCGATCGTCAGGATCGCCCGCAAATTGAGCTCAAATTGCTCATTCGGAACCTTCGACTCACCGGCCAGGCCGAGGTAGCTGGCGGCCAGCTGTGGCCAGTACTGCTTGTTCGTCGGGTCCTTGACCAGCAGAAGCTCGAGGAGCTCGGTTGCGTCCTTCAGATTACCCGCCTGCGTGAGGACGGCCAACTTGAGGAGGTAAAGGGCATCCTTCGGCTGCGGCGTCATGTACAGACCACGATCGGCCTCCGCCAGAGCGACATTCAGCAGCTCCTTATCAGGATTGTCTGCATCGAAAACCGCCAGATTGTAGAGGATCGAAGCGGCCGCGACGTGATTGTCGATATTGGTTCCCGGATTATCCCGAAGCCACCGCTGAATATACCCCGCAGTCTTCGTCGCGAGCGGCTTGCGCTGGGCGACTGTTCCATTTGCAGCATTGGATGCCTCCTGGAAATAGAGCTGGGCCAGATAGAATACGTACTCGGTGACCTGCCCCTTCTCGAAGAAGGCATGCTTGTCCGAGAGGGTGATCATCAGTTCAAGCGGCGGGATGGCCTCCGCGTACTGACCCTTCTGCAGAAGGATCTGGGCCTTCGTCTGGGACAGCCAAGCCCGGTCGTAGCTCTCAGGTCCGGTCGCGGGCAGCAACGAATTGATGAGAACCAGGGCTCCATCAAAGTTCTGCGCGTCGAAGAACTCGCGCATCTTGGAAAGTTCCTTCGAGACGGCCTCGGAGAATTCCTTGACGGGACCGGCGGGAGCAGGGGCTTGCTGGCCAGTCACCATGGCTGGCAGGCCCACCGCGAGGAGGGCGGCGAGCAAACCGGACTTGGCGCGGCGGGAGAGAGTCGGGAAAAGAGTGGGCATGACGGTCGGATTAACGGTCGTTCAAGCTAAACACGATGGGCACCTGCATGCGGGTGTTGACCGCACGGCCACCTTTGCGACCTGGCCGGAAGGTCCACTTGCCGACCGCCTGGATGGCGGCCGCTTCGAACTCACGCTGGGTCGAGCGAACGGCGTAAACCTCGACGGCCTTACCCTCGCTGTCCACGATGAATCCGACCACCACCTCACCGGTGATGCCGGCGCGTCGCATCTCGAAAGGATACTGCGGCTGGGCTTGGTAACGCGGCTGCGGGACCTGATCAAGGTTGGCGAGGTCGAAGAGGTCCTTCATGCCGGAGGCCGCTTTCGCGGTCGAAACGGCGGGGATGGACATCTGGCCGGACGGACGCTGCATGGAAGGCGGCGGCGGCTGGATCTGCTGCGTGAAGGCGGAGTCGATGCTGGCCGTGGGAACGTCAGCCTGCTGCGGCGGGACGTACTCAATCTCCTCCGGCGGAGCCTCGTCAGGTGGCACATCCGGCTCATCGGGTTCGATGATCGGCATCTGCATGATCTCGATGACGGCCTCCTCTTCCTCAACAGCAGCAGCGGCGACCTGCTTCTTCGTAAGGTACGAGGCAAAGAGGATCCCGCCATGAAGAGAGGCGGAGAGGAGAACACCCACAATAATGTCTGTTTTCATTCCAGTTGGGGGGGTGAATTATTTACCCGTGGGGCGGAACACGGTCTCGATCGAAACCTGCTCAATTTGCGCCTTACGAACCTCATCGAGAACCTCGATGGTGTCACCGTACTTGGCGTTATCGTCGGTTGCGATCAGGACCCGGG
>CAMAXB010000062.1 GCA_945862035.1 Opitutus sp. GAS368 | reverse complement strand
CGCAGGTATTTGCGCCAGGCGCTGCGCAAGAAGTTCGTGACCGAGAGGATCCATGACGCTCGCTACGCTCGCGCAATGGCTGAATGACCAATGGGCAATGACCGAGGACAGAAAGCGATGTCGGTGGTGTAGCCGGGGTCGCTGACCCCGGTCTGGGAGCGTTCGCGCGTGCATTCGATCCACCGGGGTCGGCGACCCCAGCCACAACGAGCCGGCTGCACTGCTGAAAAAACATTGGTCATTGGACATTGGTCACTGGTCATTCCGGCGCGGCCTCGCCGCGCCGGTCAGCTTTCGTCATCAATAAAGATCCAGCGTTCCACATCGATCCGGTGCTTCTTCAGGGCCTCGGCGTACTCGGGTTTCTTCACGAGGCTGGAGGGTGAGTTCATCACCATCTGGATCTTCTCGTTGGGCAGATGGTGCTTCAGCAGGACGATCGAGGCGTCGTAGTCGCGGCTGTCGTAGTTGATGCCGATCTTCCGGTAGGCCTCGTCCGTGCTGAGCGCGTGGCCGCTTTCGCCCAGCATGAGGTCGGTCGCGTAGGCGCCGAAGCCGGCGCCGCGGCCGTCGTTGTAGAGCAGCAGCATCGCGCCCACGCCGTAGGTGACGATGTGCTTCACCGAGACCTTCATCTTGTCACGGTTCTCCACCGTGCGGAGCGGGAAGCGGTTGAAGAGGGACTCGCTGTGCAGGCGCACGACCGGAATGTCGAGGACGTGGGGCGTGCCGTGCGTGAGGACGACAAATTCCTGGCTGGTGACGATATCGTAGTAGACGTGAACGCGGAACCAGTACGGGGTAGTCAGCAGATCGACAATCGGGTCGTGCGGATTGCGGGCGTTGAAGGCATTGAGATTATCCGTGTCGATCTTCACGAAGAAGCGGTTCTCGCGGATGAGCTGGTAGCCCAGGACCAGCGGCTTGGGCCCGGCCATGTAGCGATCGATCGTGTTCTTGCTGAAGAGCTCCTTGAACTGGCGGTCGGTGAGCAGCACATCATTGTCCACCGGCTTCATCGGCAGGAAGTAGCTGGCCGAGTAGATGAAGCGCTTCGCTTCGGGCAGGGCGTGGGGCATGAACGGCACGACCGGCTCCGGGGGCAGGGCCCGCTTGACCTTGGTCGCGGCGGGCCGCGTGAGGATGTGGCCACCGGCGGCCTTGGACGTCAGGTAGGCGAGGTTGAACGGCGAGGGCTCGAACTCGAGCGCTTCAGTGGCCGCGACCACGATCCCCTGCGACTTGAGCGCGTCGACCTTGTCCGGATTGTTCGTGAGGACCGTGAAGGACGCCTTGATCCCGAGCAGGTGACAGATGTGCGAGATGTTGTCGTAGTTGCGGTGATCCTTTTTCAGGCCCATGGCGGCATAGGCCTGGAACGTGGAGAGCTGGTCGAGCGAGGCCTGCACGAGCATGCGGTCGCGGGACTTGCCGAGATAGCCGACGCCCCGGCCTTCCTGCATCATGTAGAAGAGGATGCCGCAGCCCTTTTCCGAGATCACCTGGAAGGCGCCCTCGAGCTGCTGCACGCAGTCGCAGTCGCAGCCGCGCAGGGTCTCGCTGGTTACGCACGAGGAGTGCAGGCGGGTGTACAGCATCTTCGCCTGCGCAATGTCGCCGTAGGCCAGCGCGATGACGTAGTGCTTGTCGATGATGTCCTGAAAGATGTACGCGCGGTACGGGCCGAAGCGCGTCTCGAGGGCGCAGTTAGCGATGTAGAGCGTCGTCCCATACAGGGGCCGGTCGTCCACGGACTTCAGATCGACCGCGCTGCCCGGCAGGTGCTGCAGGCCGGCAATGAGGGCGTCAAAATCGGGTGCTGCCGCGACAGAGGGATCGAACTTCACAACCGTGGACATCGTCCAATCACCGTCGGCGAAATCGGCGCCGGGCGCAAGCCGGGTATCGCGGCCGCCCGGTCGTGCGGTCGGCGCCCGGCACCGGCAAGTTGCGGGTTGCGGTGGGGCGGTTGAACGGAGAATTTGCCGCCGTGCCCGTCGTCGACTGCCACGTCCACCTCTACCCGCCGGAGATCAATCGCGATCCCGCCGGCTGGGCGGCTTCGGCCGGTGAGGCGCACTGGGCACGGCTCTGCGCCCGCCAGCGGGCAGACGGGACGCCAGTCCAGGGATTCCCTGATGTGGCGGGGCTGCTGCGGGAGATGGACTCCGCGGGTGTCGACCGGGCCGTGCTGCTCGGGTGGTATTGGGAGCGGCCGGAGTCGTGCGTGCGGCAGAATCGATTCTTCGCCGACTGCATCCGCCTCCATCCCGACCGTCTTTCGGCGTTTGCGGCCATCCACCCGGCCGCGGGCGCGGAGGCCCTGGCGGAAGTGCTCCGGGCGCGGTCCGAGGGACTGATCGGTCTGGGGGAGATGTCCCCGCACTCCCAGGGAATCGATCGCGACGACGCGTCGCTCGCGGCGATCCTTGCGCTGGCCGGTGAACTCGGGCTCCCGGTGAACCTGCACGTGACCGATCCCGTGATGAAGCCGTATCCGGGCCGGGTGGCGACGCCGTTAAGCGACTTCGTTCACTGGGCAGGGCAGCATGCGAACACCCGCTTCATCCTCGCGCACTGGGCCGGGGGTCTTGACGTGACTTCGCTGACGAATGTGTGGATCGACACCGCGGCGGCGCCGCTGATTTATCGCACGGGGGCCTGGATCCGGGCTGGGCGCGACGTGGCGGTCGAGCGAGTGTTGTTCGGATCCGACTACCCGTTGAATCTCTATCCCCGAACCCGCGCGGTCGCCGATCTGGGCACGTTTGTGCAGGAGGTTCGCTCGGTGGGACTCTCCGCGGAGGCGCAGGAATGGATCCTCGGCTCCAATGCGGCCGCGCTGTTCGGCTGGGAGCGGAAGTAAACGCCCCGCGCCGCCTCAGCCTGCGGCGCAGCGGGCGAGCGCCCACGGAATCACCGGGCTGAGCGGGTCGTTCACGATGATCTGCAATCCGGTGCTCAGCCCTTCGCCCAAGGGCACGGGGAGCGTCAGCACCGGAAGTCCTCCCAGGCTAGCGGGCGCGGTCAGGGCGAGCAGGCGGTTGCGATGCTCGAGCGTGCAGTCCGCCTTGCGCAGCGCCGGAAAAGGGGTCGCGGGCAGGATGAGGAAGTCGTAGGTCAGGAAGAACCGCGTCCACATCAGCTTGATCACTGCGTGACGGAACTGGGCCGCCTCCAGCTGCGCGGCGGTCCACCGACGGCCGCGGTCAATCCGCTGCCACACGCCCGGTTCATAGTCCGCCTGACAGCGATCGAGCCACCCGGCGTGGACCGCATAGGCCTCGGTGCTCTGGAGGACGGCGTAGGCGTCGGCGGCGCCGGTGAGCGAGTGTGTCAGATCGCGGGCGGTGGCGGCATCCGCCGGTCGGGTGAGGTCGGCGGATGCTCGGGCGTAGGCGGCGCCCACGGTGGGATCGCCGAAGTGGCCAAGCGCGTCAAAGTCGAGGCTGCACCCGCGCGGCTCGCGCTCAGCGGTGCGCATCCCGAGCAGGGCGCTCGTCACGGTGATCATGTCGGCCGCGCGGGCGGTGAACCAGCCGGCGGTGTCAAAGGACGGAGCGAGGGGAAAGGCGTCGGCGATCCACGCCTCGTGGGGCGTCAGGCGGAGGCCGTAGAGGCCGCAGAAGGCCGCGGGCACGCGTACCGAGCCGCCGGTGTCTGTGCCGATGGCAAAAGGTACGATCCCGGCCGCCACCGCGGCCGCTGAGCCGCTGCTCGAACCTCCGCTGGTCCGATCCGGGTGGGCGGGATGCTCGACGTCGCCATAATGCGCGTTCTCGCCGGTGAGCCCGTAGGCGAATTCGTGCAGATGAGTTTTCCCGGCGAGCGCGGCGCCAGCGGCCTTGAGACTCTGGACCATGCGCCCGTCGGCCTTTGGCGCGCAGAGGGGCGACGGGGTGAATCTGGCGCCGGCGCGCGTGGGGACGCCGCCCACCGCAAAGAGGTCCTTGAGGAGGTAGGGGACGCCGGCCAACGCCCCGGCGGGCGCGACCGCGAGCGACCGCGCGAGATCGGATTCGGACGCCTCCCAGGCGAACATCGCGCGGCGCTGCGCTGGGGGGAGCCGTTCGAGCCGGAGCCGGAAGGCCCGCGCGGCGGCGGCGGGATCGCGCCGGGAAAGGGACTGCCAGTCGGCCAAGGTCACGGCGGGGAGCGTGGCAGGGCGCGGGCAAAGAGCAATCTTTGGGGCTGGCAGTGGCGGGCCATTCCTGATCAATCCACGCGTTTATGCGCGCGCCGCTGCAGTCTGTGCTGGCGACCCTGCTCCTGTTCGGAGCCGGCTGCGCGCGTCCGGAGCCGGCGCAGCCCGCCGCGGGCGTCGCAGCGCCGGCCCTTCGCCCGATCGTGCTGCAGACGGACTGGCTCCCGCAGGCGGAGCACGGTGGCTTTTATCAGGCGCTGGCCCGGGGCTTCTACGCCGAGGCGGGCCTGGCGGTCGAACTGCTACCGGGCGGCGTCAATGCGCAGGTCAATCTCCGGGTGGCGCGCGGCGACGCGGACTTTGGCCTGAACCGCAGCGACCTCCTGTTTGCGGCGCAGGACCAGGGTTTGCCGGTGGTCGTGATCGCGGCGCACCTGCAGCATGATCCCCAGGCCCTGCTGGTCCATGCGGACAGCCCGGTGAAGGGCTTTGCCGATCTGGACGGGCGCACGGTGATAGCGGCGCCGAGCATGATCTGGATTCCGTACCTGAAAAAGCGATACGGGGTGGAGTTCAGCCTGCGTCCGGTTACCTATGGGCTGGCGGGTTTCATCGCGGACCCGACGGCGATCCAGCAGGGGTTCGTGACCAATGAGCCCTACTACGCGGAGCGGAACGGCGTGAAGGTGAGGGCCCTGCTGATTGCGGACTCGGGCTATGACGCGTACCATGTTCTGTTCAGCCGCCGGGAGCTGGCCCGGTCGGATCCGGCCTTGGTCGCGGCCTTTACGGCGGCGTCCCTGCGCGGCTGGCAGGACTATCTGGAGGGCGACCCGGCGCCGGCGCATGCCGAGATCCTGCGGCGCAACCCGCAGGCCTCACCCGACCACCTCGCCTATTCACGCGACCAGATGCGGGCGCGGCAGCTGGTCACGGGTGACCCGGCCGCCGGGGATGCGCTCGGGCGGATCCGGGTCACCCGGGTGCTGCGGCAGCTCGAGGCCCTGCGCGAGGCGGGACTGGTTTCGGAACGTGCGACCCCCGAGCAGTTTGTCCTGCCGCAGGCGCTGACTGATGACCGGGCGGGGCGGTGAGGGCAGGAACGTGGTTTTGAGTGGAGGGAAGGCGCGTGCCTCGCCCGAAAGGGCGGAAAGGTGGAACGCGTTGCCCCTCAACGCGCTGGCTCGTGCTCCGCGGTTAAGCGACTCGATCCAGCGGTTTGGGGGCAAGTCGCTCCACCTCGATCCCGGCTACATTTCGGACGTGCGCCGTGAGGGGCGATGCGCTGCAGTGACGGGATGAACCGGGAAGCAAAGCTCGCCGAACTTGGATTCAAACTACCGCCCGCGCCTGTCGCCGGGGGCAATTATCTACCGACCGTGCGGACTGGCAATCTGCTGTACTGCGCGGGGACGGTCTGCGTGGCGGACGGAAAGGCCACGCACACCGGCCAGGTTGGACGCGAACAGACGGTCAGGACCGGCTATGAGTCGGCGCAGGTCTGCGCCCTGAACACGCTGGCCAACATTAAGGCGGCGGTTGGCTCGCTCGAGCAGGTTGAGAAATTCGTCTACGTCGGCGGCTTTGTGAACGCGATCAGCGGCTTCGCCGAGAGTCCAGCTGTCATCAATGGGGCGAGCGATCTGTTCGTCGCGGTGTTTGGCGACGCCGGAAAGCACGCCCGCGCGGCAGTGTCGGTGTCAGGACTCCCGCGGAATTGCACGACCGAGATCCAAGTGGTGGTGGAATTGAAGAGCTGAAGCCAGTGGGCTCGGGGATCACGAGGAAATGATCCACGAACTTTTTTATAGGAGGCAACGGAGAGAACTGAGAAATCGGGCTCAAGGATGGGATCTTACCTCCTGCTCGACTCCGTTTCCTCCTGTTCAAAGAATCCGATTCTCCGTCTTTCTGCATGTTCCTTTGCCAAATCGGTTTGAGCGGCAGGAATAAAGCAAAAGACCCGAGTGATACCCGGGTCTAGTTTTTCGAGGGGGGAGCGGCCGTACCGCCTTACTCCATCACCACGTGCGGCTCGACCTCGGACTCATAGTTGATGCCGGGGAGGCCGAAGCCGAAGAGTTTGAGGAATTCGGTGCGGTAGCCGGCAATGTCGGTCAGGGTGGCGAGATTCTCGGTCGTGACCTGCGGCCAGATCTTGGCGACCTCGGTCTGGATCTCCGGGCGCATCTCCCAGTCGTCGATGCGGACACGGCCGGCTTCGTCGAAGCCGAGGGCACTGCCATTGTACATCTGCGTGGCGAACAGGCGCTGGATCTGCTCGATGCAGCCCTCGTGCGTGTTCTTAGCCTTCATGATCTTGTAGAGGATCGAGATGTAGAGCGGCACGACCGGGATGGCGGAGCTAGCCTGCGTAACGAGCGCCTTATTGACCGAGATGAAGGCGCGGCCGTAGCCGTTGACCTTCAGCATCGCATCGATCTTGCGCGCGGAGCGCTCGAGGCCGTTCTTGGCGAGGCCGATGGTGCCGTTCTTGTAGATCGGCCAGGTGACCTCGGGCCCGATGTAGGAATAGGCCACGGAGGTGGCGCCGGGGGCGATGAGGCCCGCGTCATTCAGCGCGTTCATCCACATTTCCCAATCATCACCCCCCATGACGGCGGAGGTGTCCGCGATCTCGGCCTCGTTGGCCGGCTCGATCGTGACCTCGCTGACGATACCCTTGTCGGTGTCGACCGTCTTGTTGGTGTAGGAGGTGCCGACCGGCTTCAGGACGGACTTATGGACCACTCCGGTCGTGGGGTGGGTGCGGCGGGGCGAGGCGAGGGAGTAGACGACGAGGTCGACCGGGCCGACGTCGGCCTTGAGGGCGGCGATGACCTCCTGCTTGATGGGATCGGAAAACGCGTCGCCGTTGAAATTGCGGGCGTAGAGACCGGCGGCCTTGGCGGCGCGGGTGAAGGCGATGGTGTTGTACCAGCCTGGCGTGGCGGTGCGGCCCTCCTCGGAGGGGCGCTCATAGAACACGCCGACGGTGGCCGCACCTGAGCCGAAGGCGGACGTGATGCGCGAGGCGAGGCCGTAGCCGGTGGAAGCGCCGATCACGAGGACCTTGCGGGGACCGTCTTTGACGGGACCCTTGGCCTTCACGTAATCGATCTGCTCCTGCACCTGAGCGGCGCAGCCGCCGGGGTGAGCAGTGACACACACGAATCCACGAACTTTGGGTTTGATGACCATGGCAGGGCGCGAAGTTTCGGGCGTGGCTTCCCGGAGGCAAGTGGCAAAGTTGGTCCACCGGGCCGAACAGCCGCGGCAAACGCCGCAGTGATCAGGGGCTGAGCAGGACCATCGGCCCCTCGGCCTTGGGCACGCCGCCTTTGCGCTCGAGGCTGATCGCAAACTTGGCGACCTGCGCGACGGGCTGCTTCGGGCGGAACGCCAGGCGGGCGGTGCCGCTGGCCGGATCTACCGTGAAAACGCCGCCGTCGACCGGGATCGGGTACTGTGGATCAACCACCCAGAGCTGATAGTCCTGGTCGGCGGCAAGAGCGGGCAGCTTTTCGACGCTGAGGACGCCCTGCTGGGCGGCAGGACTCCAGACCGCGATGGCTTGGGCTTCGGACGACTCACCGAGCAGCGAGGCGAGTGAACTGATCTTGAAGGAGGCGAGATCGGCCTGCTGCTGCAGTTGGGCGATGCGGACATCTGCCGTGCGGAGATCGGCAATCTGGCGCTGGCCGAGAAGGCGCTCGGCCTCGAGCAACTGCCGGGTGCTTTCGGACTCGACCCGGGCGATGGCGGCTCCTTCGCGGGCGGCCACAAGCGAAGCCTCGGTCGCGACGTACAGTTGGGCGAACCAGCCTGTGGCTACGGCAAACCCTGCGGCGACGGCCCATGGGCTCCAGACGGGCAGGCGGAAGGGAAGCACATTCGTCTCCACCTTGGCCGGAGCCGCTGCTGGCGCGGAACGGCCGGGGATGGCGAGCACGCGGGCGCGCAGGGCAGCGGAGGGCGTGGCGGCCGGGGCGACGGCGAAGAGGGCGGAGGACGACTGGCGAAGCTCATCGACCAGGCTGCGCAGGGCAGAGTCTTGGCGGAGGGCTGCCTCGAAAGCCGACTTTTCGCCGCTTTCAAGCAGGTCGAGGGCGTAGAGCGAAGCGACTTCCTCAGTGCGTTCGTCGATCATAGGCGTGACGGAAGAAACTCCCGGAGCTTGAGGAGGCCGCGGCGAATGCGGGCCTTCACGGTGCCGAGCGGCTCACGCAGCTTTTCGGCGATTTCCTGTTGGGTGAGGCCGCTGTAATAGGCGAGCTGCAGTGCGGCGCGCTGCTCGGCGGGAAGATTGGCGAGGGCTGCACGCACGGCGGCGGCCTTCTCCTTGCCCCAGAGCTCATCGGCTGAGTCGCCGGCGCCGGCCTCATTGACCTCATAGCCCAGATCGGACGGGACGGATTCGCTGAGCAGTTCGCTGCGCCGCTTGCGCGCCCTGACCCGGTCGATGGCCCGGTTTCGGGTCATGGTCACGCACCACGCGAAGGCCGAGCCGCGGTTCGATTCGAAGCCGCCGGACTTTTCCCAAAGCGAAACGAAGACATCGTGGACGATGTCCTCGGCTTCGCGCGCGTCGCTCAGCACCCGCAGAGCGATGGAAAACAGGGGCTTGGAGAACCGATCGTAGAGCCGGGCAAAAGCATCCCGGTCGCCGGACGCGACCAGTTGGAGCAGGCGGGCGTCCTCGTCCTGACGGGAACGTTCCGCCGGCTCAGGAGAAAGGGAAGGTGAGCTCATGCGATCAAGCCGCCATGATTCGCCGCCGTGGAGGGCGGACGAGAGAGGGAAACCGATCGCTGTGGCCAATGACATTCCATAGGACGTTACGCGTCAGGACGAAAATCGGATGCGAGCATTGATGACCGGATGTTTGAATCAACTCGAATTCAGCAGGATGTGGCCCGGGGGGGAGGAGGCTGGGCGATCAAAGGACCCAGAGACCGATGACGCCCAGCAGGAGAAGCGTTGCGACCGCGAAGAGGGCGAGTCGTTCCTTTTGCGTGAGGCGAAGGAGCATGGCGGCTCAGGGTTTGGGGGCGGGGACGACGGGCCGTCGGAAGCGGTCCAGCAGCGCGTAGGAGACGTCGAGGGGCAGCGGCTGGAGCATGGGCAGGACCGCCTCGCATCCGGTCTGAGCGGCCAGACGCGAATCCGATGGATTTTGACACGGGCAACGGCCCTGTCCGCGCCGGGCGCAGGACAGCGAATTGCGCAGGTTCCAGAGGATCAGACCCCACGCCGTACGAAAGAGGTTGGCGGGCCATCCCATTCGAGACGTGAGGATTGGGCAACTCCACCCCAGCGGGCAACGCGAATCGGCAGCGGCGGGGCAGCCGCCGATGCAAATTTGTGGAATGAGAGAGGAGTCCCGTTACTCTCAAGAAGGTACTCACTTCATTTCTCACCATGAAATCCTGTCTCAAGTCCCTTTCAGTCCTCGCGGCGTTTGCGTCCGCGTTTATTCTCGGCGTTCAGGCCAAGGGGCCGGTCATCGGCCAGCCGGCGCCTGATTTCACCCTCACGGATATCACTGGAGCCGAACACACCTTGTCCAGTTTCCGCGGAAAGACCGTGGTGCTCGAGTGGGTCAATCCGGAGTGTCCGTTCGTGGTCAAGCACTACGGTAGCGGCAACATGCCCAAGACCCAGAAGGCCGCCGTGGCAGATGGGGTGGTCTGGCTGACGATCAACTCCGGCGTCCCGGGTGCCCAAGGGGATTTCGACGTCGCCAAGTCCACTGCCTGGCTCGCCCAGCAGGGCGCGGCGCCCACGGCGTACTTCCGCGACCAGAACTCCGCGGTGGGCCGTCTTTATGACGCTAAGACCACGCCCCACATGTACGTGATCAATGCCGCGGGCGTCCTCGTCTACAACGGCGCGATCGACAGCATCCGCAGTGCGAACGTCGCCGACATCGCCAAGGCCGAGAACTACGTGAACTCGGCCCTCGCGGCGGTGAAGGCCGGCAAGCCGGTCGCGAAGCCGACATCCGAGCCGTACGGCTGCAACGTGAAGTACTGAGCTGAGCCAAAATTTGCGTTAGCCACGACACCGGGGTCCCGCGAGGGGCCCCGGTTTTTTTGTGCAGCCCAAATTCGAATCACCGACCGATAGGAGAAATCCGGTGGAACCACGGAACACACGGAATACACGGATGGAAGAAACGAGACCTAGGATCCCTGCAGGATATGCCGACAGAACGGTGTACGCGCGGGAAAGTGGCGCGAAGAAGAGCCTTCGGCTTACTCCTGAGTTTTTGAGTGATTCGTAGTTTCCAGCTCAGGGCGCCGAGAATGGATACTGTTGAGCGCGAGGGTCGGTTGGTTTCCGTCTCGCGATTCGGCCCTAAATTCAGATCGGCCGGCTCGTTTCGGTGTGCTCCGTGTATTCCGTGGTGAGTCTTTGATCCGCCGGATCTTTTGCGCGATCAGACTTTCACCGCGAAGAGCTCGGGATGCATCACGCCCTCGGCGACCTTGTTGACGGTGCCGGTCATCATGATCGAAAAATCGTCACCGATGCGGATGCCGATCTGGCCGCCGGGCATGTGGACGGTCACGTTGCGATCGACTAGGCCGAGTTTATGGGCGACGGCCGCGGCCGCGCTGGAGCTGCTGCCGGAGGCCAGCGTGTAGCCGGCGCCGCGCTCCCAGATCTCGATGCGAATATTGGCGCGATCAATCACCTGCAGGAATTGGACATTGGTCTTGCGGGGAAAGTTCGGGTGGACCTCGAGGTCCGGACCGTACTGGCGGGCGAGCTTTTCCGAGACCGCGGGCAGGGGCAGTACGCAGTGCGGGTTGCCGATCGTGGCGGCGCAGAAAGTGAACGCGCGGTCCTGGATTTGGATCGTTTCGTTGATGACCTCGCGCGGCGCACCGACGACGGGGATTTTGGCGCTGTCGAAACTGACCTTGCCCATCGCGACCGTGATGAGTCGGCCGTTGTCCATGATCTCGGACTCAACGTGGCCGCCGGGCGTCTCGACCGTGAACTTCGGATTTTTGACCAAACCCTGATCCCAAAGGAAGCGGGAGAAGATACGCAGGCCGTTGCCAGACTTCTCGGCCTCGGAGCCATCCGGGTTGAAGATGCGTAGGCCGAACTCGCTCTGCTTGGAGGGGAGGGGACCCCAGAGGATGCCATCGGAGCCCACGCCAAAATTGCGGTGGCAGATCACGCGCGTCTGGTCCTCGGTCGGGATCGACCAGCCGGGAAAATCCGCGGGGTTCAGGACGAGGTAGTCATTGCCGAGGGCGTGGTACTTGTGGAAGCGCATGGAAAGGAACCAGAAAAAAGCTGTCGGGCGGGGAAAGACACGAAAATTCGCTAGAGCCAACGAATCAAACGACGCGCAGACCGACGGCGCGAGCGGGCTCGAGCTGCCGGCCGTCAAAGCTCAGGAAGGCTGAGGCCCTGAGGTGCAGGGCGGCCGCGACATGGAAAACATCGAAAGGTGCGGCGGCCGAAGCGCGCGCGGTGGGCGCTGGTCAGGCTACGCGCGAGTGCCAGTACAGGAGGCAAGGGAAGGTTGGCGCTGATCACGGCGCCGGCGGCGAGGTCAGCTTGCAGGCGGTCACCGGCTTCGACGATATCGGCAAGAGAGCATTCGCGACGGAAGAGGCGAAGTTGGAGCGCCCTCTCCATCTTAAATTGTTGCCGGGTCGTGAGCAGCAAGGGTTTGGCTGCACCGGTGACAGCAGAGAGAGCCGCCGCCGTGTTGTCGTTCCTGCCTTCATTGTGATCTCTCAGGCGTGGTCTGAGATTATTGGTGTAACAACGGGCGAAGGGTGGCGGAGAGAGAGGAGGATTGGCCGACCTGCGGTCGGGTGCTGCGCACTCCCCGACCAAGTCGGGGCCCCATCTCCGTCCCGCAGCCGCGGGACTCCGACGAACCCCGGGGTTCTCATCCCCCCGACTTTGACACCCGGGTTGCGAAGGAAACACAGCGGGCCAGTGCGAGGTGGGTCGCGGAACTGGCGGAGAGGGGGGGATTGGCCGACCTGCGGTCGGGTGCTGCGCACTCCCCGACCAAGTCGGGGCCCCATCT
>CAMAXB010000061.1 GCA_945862035.1 Opitutus sp. GAS368 | reverse complement strand
CCCGTCTCGGCGCATCATTCGCCTCGATTCGCGGGTCAATGCCTCGGACCGGGGTCAACGACCCCGGCTACATCGGAGATCAGACCGCGTTTCGGCGGAAAGTCATCGCGGCACCGGCAATGAGGAGCAGGCTGCCGCCGACCATCATCATGATGTGCCTGGGTTGGCGGCCGCCGCCATCGATGGCATTGGCGACGCTGGTGCCGACTTCGGAAGCGGTTCCGACAATCGATTCCTGACGGTTGAAGCCGTCGGCAAGGAGAAAGCCTCCGGCGACGAAGAGAGCAATGCCGATGATTTTATTCATAAAAGCAGGGGCGGGGCTACGCCCGAACCGGGTTTGCAGGGGAGCGAGCTCGACGGGATCCGGCGAAGGCCAGGGCGATCGGCGCAACCCGCAGGAGCGGCCCGAACCAACGGAAGATCCGTAGGCCCCGCCCGGCGAAGAGGGCAACCGGGATCGCGGCAAGGGCCGCGATTGGCGCCACCCGGCGCCAGGTCCCCAGCAGCCGCTCCGCGTGATGCACGGGCTTCGCCAGCTCCGCGAGCTGGAGCTCAGTGAGGCGCCGGCGCAAGCCGATCCGATCACGGATCTGCGCACGGTGGAGCTCAACTCCCCTCAAGTCTCCGAGCGGAAGCATGCGCGGTCAGTGTTGAGTTCGCGCAAGCTCGCGGCGAACGGCGTGGGCTGGGTCGCCAGATGTCTCCGGAAACCGATCAGGATGGCGGCAAACGCGCCGACGTACAGCAGCGCGAAGCCCCCGAGGGCGGTCAGCCGCGCACTGTCCCAGAAGAAATAGACCACGGTGATGCTCGCAAAGAGGATCGCGAGCATGCCGGTGAAGACGATCGCACTGATCCAGATGAAGATTCGAATCAGGCGGCACTTTTCCTCGTGCAGATCGAGCGAAAGCAGCTCGACTCGGTCATTGAGCGCGCCGATCAGGTTCTCGCCCAGCCCGCTGAGGGCCACGAGAATTCCCTTCGGTTCTGAAGTACTCGGTTCCATGAGCCGTTGATGAATCAGGAATTGCGACGCAGCACCGCGCCGAGAAGCACGCCCACGCCGAGCGCGATGGCGAGCGACTCGTAGGGATGCGAGCGGATGGTGGCGTCGGCCTGCTTCGCGCCGGCGACGACCTTGACCTTGGCGTCAGCGCAGAGCGTTGCCACGCGGTCGCGGGCGGACTCGAGGCGGGCGTGGAGCTCGTCCAAGCGGCCTTCGGCATGTTCGCTCACACTGGACATCAGCGTCTTTTCAGCTTCGGCGATCAGAGAGCGGAGGCTTTCGGCAAGTTGTTCGGGAGATTCGGCAGTCGGGGACAGGGTTTTCATGTTAGGAACGGATTGGGTGGTGGCCTTGCAGAAGGAGGGCCTTCTGCAGCGGACTCCCGCAAGGGGGCCAAGGGGGCGGACCCCTTCACGGCGGACGAGTTCATGTTTCAATGCACTTATTTCGCGAATTTTTCTACACGTTCTGGGAGAGTCACGACTTGTCGTGAAACGGGGCTAGGCTACGTTCACTCCCATGCGCCCATCGCTTTTCTCTCTTAGTACTCTCTGGCTGGCCTGCGGACTAACGTCGATCCAGGCGGCTGAAGCCGAACTTCCCGTCCCACCTCGTTTCAGTCCTGCCCTGATGGACCTTACGGCCGATCCCCGGGTGGATTTCTCGCGCTACGCTTACGGAAACTGGCTCAAGCAGAATTCCATCCCTGCCGACAAGGCCAGCTGGGGCGGCTTTGGTGAACTCGCCCAGTACAATTTCGCAGCCCTCAAGGGGATCCTCGAGACCACCGCCGCCCGGTCCCACGAACCGGGTTCCGTGGAGCAAAAGGTGGGCGACTTCTTCGCATCGGCGGTCGACGAAGCCGCGATCGCGGCGGCGAGCCTTAGGCCCATCGAAGCGGATCTGGCCCGCGTCGACGCCATCGCTTCGGCCGAGGACCTCGCGCGTGCGCTCGCGTTCCTCCACAATCAGTCCGTCAGCGCCTTCTTCGGCGTGGGCGTCGGGGCGGATCAGAAGCAGAGCGACATCAACGCCCTTTACGCGAGCCAGGGCGGCCTGAGTCTGCCGAGCAAGGACTACTATTTCGCCGAAGGCTTTGCCCCACAGCGCGCCGCCTTCCTTGAACACGTGGCGAAGATGCTGCAGCTCGCGGGCAGCACTCCCGCCGACGCGACGGCCGCCGCCCAAACCATTTTTGAGGTGGAGCAGGGTCTGGCCACGACCGCTAGCACCCCGGTGGAGCTCCGTGACCGGGTGGCCAACTACAACAAGATGCCGACCGCCACCCTGGCCGGCACAATGCCCGCGTTTCCGCTTGGGCTGTACCTCGCGGAGCGCGGCGTGACCGGACCCGCTGCGGCTGAAATCATTGTGGGCCAACCCGCGTTCTTTGCCGGTCTGCAGACCCAGCTCGCGGCCCGCCCCCTGGCGGCCTGGAAGGCCTATCTGCGCTACAAGGTGCTCGCCAGCGCCGCCCCTTCCCTCTCCGCGCCGTTCGAGGAGGAAAGTTTTCGCTTCTACAGCACGGTCCTGCGCGGCACGCCGGCGATGGAGCCACGGTGGCAGCGCGCCGCCCGCGTGGTCGATGGCAGCATCGGCGAGGCCCTCGGCGCGCTCTACGTTGCCCGCTACTATCCGCCTGAGGCCCGTGCTCGGATGGAGGAGATGATCACCAACATCAAAGCGGTCATGCGCGAGCGTTTGGAAACGCTCGACTGGATGACCGAGGCCACCCGCCAAAAGGCGTTGGCCAAGTTCGATCGCTTCAACGCCCGCATCGGGCACCCCGAGCAGTTCCGCACCTACGCCAATGTCGAGATCAAGCGCGACGACTTTTTTGGCAATGTTCGGGCCGCCACCGTCGCCGAGGTGCAGCGCAATCTCGCAAAGCTCGGGCAGCCGGTAGACAAGACCGAATGGGCCATGACCCCGCCGACCGTGAACGCCTACTTCCGCCCGACCGCCAACGAGATCGTGTTTCCCGCGGGCATCTTGCAGCCCCCTTTCTTTGACTTCATGCTGGACGACGCGGTCAACTATGGGGCGATCGGCGCCGTCATCGGCCACGAGATCACCCACGGCTTCGACGACCAGGGCCGCCGCTACGATGCCGACGGCAATCTGACCGACTGGTGGACGGCGGAAGACGCCGCGAATTTTACCGCCCGGGCCTCGCGCTTGGTCGAGCAGTACAGCAGCTACACCGCCCTGCCCGGGCTCAATGTGAATGGTGCGCTTTCGCTCGGGGAGAACATCGCCGATCTCGGCGGCACCTCCATCGCCCTCGAAGCCCTGCAGCGCTCGCTGGTCGGCAAGGAGCGCAAGCTGATCGACGGCTTCACCCCCGAGCAGCGCTTCTTCCTTTCGTGGGCGCAGCAGTGGCGCACGAGTTTCCGGGACGATGCTCTCCGCCGCCAGGTCGCGGTCGGACCGCATTCACCGGGCATGTTCCGCGCGATCGGGCCGATCACCAACATGCCGGAGTTCTACGCGGCGTTCGGAATCCGGGAGGGCGATCCGATGTACCGCAGCGACGATATTCGGGTCAAGATCTGGTGAGGTGTTCGCCAACCTGAGCGGGCGAGCTCCGTGACCGGGCCGCCCGCTCCTCAACGGGGCCGAGCCTCCACCGGTTTGGTGGCGGAAATCGGGCCGTCCGCGCCAAAAACCCGCTCAGTAATGCGGAGGACGCTCTTCGGCCGGGGTCGGGCCAGTCGACTCACCGCCACCGCGCAGCCGCATGATCTCCAGCTCGCGGCGCAGCCGGTCGTTGGTCTCGGCCAATGCCAGCATGGCCTTGTCCTGCTCGACCACATGGCGCTCCAACCACGCCATCCGCTCCTCCAGCCGCTCAATTCGTTCGGTCGACATGGGGAATGGCACGGGCCTGCGCGGCGCGGTGCTGCTCGAGCTCCGGCAGCACCACCGCCTTGTAACAGTCTGGGCGGACCGAGTGACTGAAATCCGTGCCCGGGCGCTTGTTGATGGGACCCTCGATCTGCTGCCAGTAGTTTTCGTCGTTGCGGGCCTTCTTGCCGTACGTGCAGACCGGGAGAAAGGTCTCGAGGTGCTGGGCCTGGGGGACGAAGCGGGGGGTGCGCTCGGCCACGCGGAGCCGCATCCACCGTTCATTCAGGTCGAGCGGCTTCGTCAGAAATTCGTCCACGCCCGCATCCGCCGCCTCGCGCTGGTTGTCATGGTGCGCCGTACGGCTCGTCAGCGGCATGACATCAACAGGGTCCGCGCCGGTTCGCGCCCGGATCCGGCGACACCGCTCGAGGCCGTCCACCTTGGGCATGACCCAATCGCTCACGACCACGCGCACCGGCTTCCGCACAAGCACCTCGCGCGCCTGTTCACCGTCACTCGTCAGGACCACCTCGTGGTCAAGCTTCTTCAGCGCCGGGTGCAGGACCCGGCGCGCAACAGGATCATCTTCAACGGCGAGGATTTTCAAGGCGTGAGCCCTTTCTTCTCCAATTCGAGTGCGGTGGCAAGACGTCCGTGCTCAATCTCCAGACCCGGGCCGCCTCCTCGATCGCCGCACTGCGGGTCTGCAGCACCACCGCAGGGAGGATCTTGGCCGTGCGCTCACCGCTTTCCCGGAGAAACAAGTTGGTCATCACGGTTTCCAAATTGAACACCGCCTCGCGGAGCACAGGCGGGCCGCCCGCGAGGAACGAGTAATCAAGCAGGTCCTCCGCGCGCGCACGCCCGACAAGTGCGGCACGAACTCGGAGTGCCACGTCGGGACGGGGGCACCCGGCGCTGGTGCGGCGGAGGGGAACAGGGGTTCAGGCCAAGGCAAGGACAAGCTCCTCCGGATTGGTCACTGGCGGGCGGCAGCGGTGCTGTTCGCACACAAAAGCTGCGGCGCGGCCGAGAACCGGCCCGACGTCGCGCAGATGCGGCAGGCGATGCGCCAACCACGCCTGGCCGGCCGCGCCATCCGCATGGAGCAGTACCCAGCGTGCGGAGGAATGAGCCCGGACCTTCTCCGCCAACGCCGCCAACGCAGGGTCATCACGTCCCCCTGCCAGCACCACGGTGCGCGGTGGGTGCAACGCGTACTCAAAGGCCGTCAGCATGTGCGGCAGAGCCTGCGGATGCTGGCTCCAGCGCGCCTGAAAGGCCTGCAGCGTGCGCCGACCGCGCTGGCTCCAACCGTCGTCACCCAGCATCCAGGCCAGGCGGTAAAGATTGATCGCCGCGGTCGAGTTCGGTGCCGGCTCAGCCCCGTCGTAGTCATCCTTCAGCCGGAGGATGATCGCCGCGTCACCGTCTGCCGAATTGAAATAGCCACCCGCCGCTTCATCCCAGAACAGACGGTCCATGGTCCGCTGCAACTGCTCCGCCCACTGCAGCCAGCGGTGATCGAAGCCTGCCTCGTACAAGTCCAGCAAGCCCGCGATCAGCTGCGCGTAGTCCTCGGCAAAGCCCTCGACGGCGCTGCGTCCGTCGAGCCAGCAGCGATGCAGCACGCCACGATCCGCGTCAAAAAGCTCCGCATGTAGAAACTCCGCCGCGCGGCTCGCCGCCGCGAGATAGATTGCCCGGCCTTCCGCCAGGCAGGGCGCCGTGCTGGTCGTCGCCCGGGCGAGCGCGCCGATCATCAGCCCGTTCCACGCGGTGATGATTTTCTCGTCGCGCAGCGGGCGAGGCCGGGAGGAACGCACCGCCCGCAGCTTCTCCAACGCCGCCTTCAGCCGTTCCGCCGCCTGCCCGGGATCCACGCCCAGCCCGCGCGCAGAATCCATCAGCGATCGGCGCTGGCGCAGCACATTCTGCCCCCGCAGTTCTCCGTGGGGATCCAGGGCCGGCGGCACATTCCCCGCGGGCTCCACGCCGAAGTGCGCCCCGACCCAAGCGGCTTCCGTACCCAGCACCGCGGCGAACTCCGGCTGCGTCCACACGTAGAAGGCCCCCTCCACCGCGTGGGGCTTAGCGGGTTCCGCCGCCCCCGGCGTGCTTCCCGCCGGGACGGATGCGTGGGGCGGCAGGCTATCAGCATCCTCCGCCGCATAGAAGCCGCCGCGCGGGCTCGTGAGGTCGCGCCGCACGTACTCAAGGAGATCGCGCGCCACCCAGGCAAAGGTCTCGCGGCCGGTCAGGGCGTGCGCATCGATCGCGTTCACCGCAATCTGCGCCTGATCGTAAAGCATTTTTTCGAAATGCGGAACAAACCAAGCCTCATCGACCGCATAGCGGTGGAAGCCGCCCCCCACGTGATCGTGAATCCCGCCGCGGGCCATCGCGACAAGCGTGGTCTCGGCCAGGCCGAGGGCGGTCCGGCCGGTCTCGGAATCGACGCCCTGCAGCGCGGCCGCCCGGAAGAGAAAAGTGAGGTTGCTCGCGCGAGGGAACTTCGGCGCACCGCCAAAGCCGCCGTTGGTCGCGTCATGACTTTCGAAGAGATGCTGGTAACAGCCCTCGAAGGCATCCCCCGCCGGTTCGGTCAGGTCAGTTTCGGGCGCGGGCGCCGACCCCGCCTGCAACGACCCGCGCAGGGCGTCGATCACGCGGTGAGATTCGGCCACCAGCTTCTCCCGTTCCCCCGCCCACCCCTTGGCGATGGCGCGCAGGAGGGTGGAAAAACCCGGACGCCCCTGGCGGTCCTGCGGTGGAAAATACGTGCCACCGTAAAAGGGCTTGAGCTCCGGCGTGAGCCAGGCGCTCAGCGGCCAGCCGCCGTGGCCGGTCAGCGCCTGCACATAGGTCATGTACACGCGGTCGACATCGGGGCGCTCCTCCCGGTCCACCTTGACCGGGATGAAGCCGGCATTGAGCAACTCGGCGACCGCGGGGTCCTCAAACGACTCGTGGGCCATCACATGGCACCAGTGACAGGTCGCGTAGCCAATGCTGAGGAAGATCGGCTTCTGCTCCGCCCGGGCACGGGCAAACGCCTCCTCGCCCCAGGGCAGCCACGCCACCGGATTGTCGGCGTGTTGACGGAGGTACGGCGATTTCTCGGTGGCTAAAGCGTTGGGCATCGGAGCCCATCGAGAGTCAGAAATCCCCGGGACGCAAAGACCAAGCAGGCTGAACGACTGGGGGATTCACCCTGCTGGAGAAAATGTTGCGCAAAGACCCGTCTGTGCCGTTTCGCCCTGGTGGAGCGGGGCGGGTCATCGTCCCACGAAAAAGGCCGCGCGACGCTGCACGCGGCCCGGCCCGAACGAAGGCAATTCGCCCGCTGGGTTACTGACCGAGCACCCAGGCGAAGATCAGCGGTGCCACGATCGTGGCATCGCTCTCGACGATGTACTTCGGGGTCGAGGCGGCGAGCTTGCCCCAGGTGATCTTCTCATTCGGGACGGCGCCCGAGTAGCTGCCATAGCTCGTGGTCGAGTCGCTGATCTGCGCGAAGTAGCCCCAGAGCGGGACACCCGTGCGCTCGAGATCCTGGTGCAGCATCGGCACCACGCAGATCGGAAAGTCACCGGCGATGCCGCCGCCGATCTGGAAGAAACCGATCGAGCCCTCGCCGTTCTTCAGCGTCTTCGCGGTCTTCGTGTAGTACTCGGCCAGCCAGGTCATGTACTCGATGCCGGTGCGGACCGTGTGCACATTCTTGATCTCACCCGTGACCACGCGTCCCGCATACATGTTGCCGAGCGTCGCATCCTCCCAGCCCGGGACGATGATCGGGAGGTTCTTCTCGCAGGCCGCGAGCATCCACGAGTTCTTCGGGTCGATCTGGTAATACTTCTTCAGCTTCCCCGAGCGGAGAATCTTGTACATGAACTCATGCGGGAAGTAACGCTCGCCCGCCTTGTCCGCCGCCAGCCACTCGTCGGCCACCGCGGCCTCGATGCGGCGCATGGCCTCCATCTCGGGGATGCAGGTGTCGGTCACGCGGTTCATGTGACGCTCGACCAGCTTCTGCTCATCCTCAGCCGTGAGGTGGCGGTAGTGGGGCACGCGCTCGTAGTAGTCGTGGGCGACCAGATTGAAGATGTCCTCCTCGAGATTCGCCCCGGTGCAGACGATGGCATGGACCTTGTCCTGGCGGATCATTTCGGCGAGCGAGATGCCGAGCTCGGCGGTCGACATGGCGCCGGCGAGCGTGACGAGCATCTTGCCCCCGGACTTGAGGTGGGTCTCGTAGCCCTTGGCGGCATCCAGCAGCGCCGCCGCGTTGAAGTGGCGGTAGCTGTGCGCAATGAACTGCGACACCGGGCCCTTTTTCTTGGCGAGGGCGGCGTTGATGTCCTCGGGACGCTTCGTCTGACGTTTGGCTTTCATGGATAAACCCGACCCTAGAAGGAGATCGGCGGCTCAAAAGCCTAAAATGAGTGAAACCCGGCCGTGGCGTGGAATTAACACGCTTGCACCCGCCCCCGCTTTTGAAGGCCAATGAGGCGCCATGCTCGCGGCGATCCTCACGACCGTCTTCTTTTCCCTCTCGGCGGTATTCGCCACCCGCTCCATCCGGATGGTCGGCGCCACCCGCGCCAATCTCGGACGGCTGCTCGTCGCGTTTGTCGGGTTGGGGCTCTATGCCCACACCGTCGGTGGCGGTCTCGGCGGCGCGGGCCTGACTTGGTTCCTGCTCAGCGGCGTGGTGGGCATGGGCTTGGGCGATCTGGCGGCCTTTGCGGCCTTCTCGCTCATCGGGTCGCGGCTCACCGTTCTCCTGACGCAGTGCCTGGCGGTCCCCATTGCGATCATCGCCGAGCGACTCTGGCTGGGCACGGCCCTCACCGGTCCGCAATTGCTCTGGGGCGCGGTCATTCTGGTCGGCGTGGCCGTGGCGCTTCTCCCCTCGCGGGCCCACCCGCCGCGCGTACCGATCAAGGCGATTGGCTTCCTCTGGGGCCTGCTGGCGGCCGCCGGCCAGGGGCTCGGGGCCGTGCTCAGCCGCAAGGCCAACGAACTGACCGCCCTCGCCGGGGAGCCGATCGACGGCATCACCGCCGCCTACCAGCGCATCGTGGGCGGGCTGCTGATCACCGTCGCATTCTTCGCCATCCGGGCCCTGATAAAACGCCCCGGGCCGAACGCGGCTCCCCAGCCGGCGCCCCGCCCGCGTGACTACCTCTGGATCCCCGCCAACGCCCTGTGCGGCGCCATCATCGGCGTGAGTTTTTACCAGTGGTCACTCGCCACGACCCCCAGCGGGATCGTCCTGCCCATCGTGGCCTGCACCCCTCTGGTCATCGTTCCCCTCAGTTACTGGCTCGAGGGCGAGCGCCCCACCCGCCGATCCCTCCTCGGCGGCGTGATCGCGGTCGCGGGCGTGGTGGCGCTGACGCTGGTGAGGTAACGAAGTCCAGATCGTGCTCTGCGGACGCCCGGAAACGGCGAGTTTTAGGGCTTAGGGATCGAGCCGCCTACGCGATATTTTCCCTCCTGCTCAAGGGCCTGCAGTGGCGACAGGAGATGAGGTTGACCGTCCTTGAGTCGTTCGTAGGCTGTCCTCGATGAAAGGTGCCCTCCAACGAGCCTTCCGCTCCCTGATCCGGTCCGACTTTGCGGCCCGGGGCGATGCGGTGCGGGCGGAGTCCCGGGCTCGGGTGGCCAGGATGAGCGCAGACGGTCGGTCTTGGGAAGGCTTGTGTGAGAACGTCGCTTTGCTCGGGATCAAGGTGGAAGCTGGTTCCCGCCCTAGGATGGTGTTCGGCGCCAAGCGCTGATGGCTGACGGCCTGACACGACCGCACGATTATCGTGCAGTGCTGCAATCGTGTCCTGATCTGACGATCGTTGGCGGCCAAGCGGTCAACGTCTGGGCCATCACCTACCTCGACGACTCTATGGTGGCCCACTCAAATCTGGGTTCCCACGATATGGACGTGTTCGCGCGAATGAAAGTGGCCGAGATCATTGCGGCGTTGCCGGACTGGAAGAATGAGAAGCCGCCGATGTGGTCCTTTGACCGCCGGCTGCTAATCTTGAGTTCACGAGCTGCGGATGGACGGCCGTTGATTGTCGAAGTGCTCAGCAAGGTAAACGGCCTAGAGCGCGAGGACCTGGAGGCCACGGCCGCGATTGAGCAGGGCGGTGCAACGTACCGCGTGCTCGATCCCATCGCAATGCTGAAGGCAAAGGCCGCGAATGTGCGCGATCTGGATCAAGACGGTCCGCCGCCGCGCCAAGACCGCGCACACCTCCAGATTATCGCACAGTGCGTAGCGCCCTTTCTTCGTGACGCCCATCAGCAGGCACTCGCCGATCCAACCCTGCACGGGGAATTTGCAAAGACCATCTCCCGAACTTTTCACACCCTCAGCCAGCGGCACACGCTGCGGACCCTGCTGACGGAGGGTATTCGACCGACCGATCTGCTCCCGCTGGAGCTGAGGGATTGCCCAATTGAGAAGGTACGTTCCGCCTTCGAGCACCAAGTGCCCCGGTTACAGGGACTCGTGACGGCCGGCGGGAAACAAAGCGATTGAAGGCCGAGGGAGGGACTGCAACATCGTAGGTCGAGGTCGACCAAGGCCCCGCGCGTTAGTTGGCCCGGGTTCCCGCATTTCCCGCTCTGCTCGGCGTTTATGCTTTTCGCGAGCGCTGCGGAAACGAGGCTACGCGGCGCTTCAAAGATTAAATCGGGCCGGTCGAGCCGCCGCACTCCCGGCAACAATCCCCTGACGCGTGATTCCAGCCATTGACCGCCGACTTGGCGGGCGTTTTGCTTGCCGGTTCTCATGCTGACGATCGCCGACGTTTCCAAGTCCTATGGCACCCGTGAACTTTTCTCGGAGGTGTCCCTTTTCGTCGCGCGCACCGACCGCCTTGGCCTCGTCGGGCCCAACGGCGCCGGCAAGTCGACCCTCTTCGGGCTGATTCTGGGCGAGGAAAAGCCCGACAACGGCACCATTGAGTGGGAGCGCGGCGCCGACTTCGGCTTCCTCCCGCAGGAAAGCGCCCCGGCCGGCGACGAGACCATTCTGCACATCGCGACGAGCGGCAAGAAGCTCGAGCCCGATGAGAACGACTGGGACATCGACTACACCCTCGAGCCCCGCGCCCGCAAGATCCTCGCCGGCCTGGGCTTCAAGGAAGGCGACGCCGAGAAGCTCGCCAAGACGTTCTCCGGCGGCTGGGTGATGCGCGCACATCTCGCGCGACTGCTCGTGGCCGAACCCGCGCTGCTCCTCCTCGACGAGCCGACCAATCACCTCGATCTCGAGGCGTTGCTCTGGTTCCAGGAGTACCTCATGCGCTATCCCGGAGGCCTCGTCGTCATCTCGCACGATCGCGCCTTCCTCAACGCGCTCTGCACCGGCATGCTCGAGCTGCGCGCCGGCACGCTCCACTACTACCACGGCAACTACGACAATTTCCTCCAGGAGAAGGAGGCGCGCAAGGGCCAGCAGGCCGCGGCGTTCAAGAACCAGCAGCGCGAAATCGCGCATCTCCAGAAGTTCGTCGACCGCTTCGGCGCCAAGGCCTCGATGGCCTCGCGCGCCAAGTCCAAGGAGAAGCAGATCGAGCGCCTGCAGGAGGTCGCCGTCGAGGAGCCGACCGAGGAACTCAAGCGCATCAATTTCAAGTTCCCCCAGCCCCCGCGTTCCGGGCTCAAGGTAATGGAACTTGAGCACGTCAAACAGGCGTACGGCGCCCACGTCGTCTATCGCGACCTGAACTTTCTCGCCGAACGCGGCCAGCGCATCGTGCTGGTCGGACCGAACGGCGCCGGCAAGTCCACCCTGCTCAAGATTCTGGCCGGGGTCGTCCCGATCCAGGGCGGCACGGTCGAGCCGGGTAGCAATGTCGTGGTCGGCTACTTCGCCCAGAACCGCCTCGATAATCTCAAGGCCGACGCGACCGTGTTCGAAAATGTGATGGAGCTCCGCACCGCGGAAAACCAGCTCACCGAACAGCAGGCCCGCGCCATCCTCGGCGCCTTTCTCTTTCGCAAGGACGACGTGCACAAACCGGTCAGTGTTCTTTCCGGCGGCGAAAAATCCCGCCTCGCCCTCGCCCGCATCCTCGTCAAGCCGCCGAATCTGCTGCTGATGGACGAGCCCACAACCCACCTGGATATCCAGTCAATCGACGCCCTAGTCGGCGCGCTCAAGAGCTACGAGGGCACGCTGATCTTCATCAGCCACGACGTCTACTTCATCAAAGCACTCGCCGACACCGTGCTCCATGTGCACAGCGGCCGGCTGACGCCCTACGCCGGCAACTACGATTACTACCTCGAGAAGTCCAAGGCCACGAATGAGCGCGCCGCGCTCACCGCCGGCTTCACCGACGCGAGGCCGACGCAGGCGGCCAAGCC
>CAMAXB010000060.1 GCA_945862035.1 Opitutus sp. GAS368 | reverse complement strand
GCTCATTGGACATTGCTCATTGGTCATTGGTCATTTCGCGCGGCGCCGTCAGGCGTCGCGCGACAGTTCCTCCGAGCGCGCCTTCGCCGCCTGCACGGTCTCGACCATCATGCCCCGAAAGTCGCGGGCCTCCATCCGCTTGAGGCCGGCGAAGGTGGTGCCGTGGGGGGACGTCACTTGATTGCGCAGGTCCTCGGGCTCGGCGCCGGTGTGGACCAGGAGCTTGCCGGCGCCCAGAATCGTCTCGGTGGCGAGCAATTGGGCCGTCGCGCGGTCGAGGCCGGCCTGCATGCCGGCTTCGCGCAGGGCGGCGCAAAATTCAAAGACAAAGGCGGGACCGCAGCCGCTGACCGCCATGAGGGCGTCGATCTGGGCCTCGGGGATCTCGACCTCGCGCCCGACGGCGCCGAGCAGGCCGGTCACGAGCGCCCGGTCGGCCGGCGAGAGCGGCGCATGGGGGCACCAGCCCGTGATCCCCGCGCCAATCGCGGCGGGCGTATTGGGCATGGTGCGGACGAGGGCGCGGGCGTGGGGAAAGGTTTGGGCCAGCCGGGCGAGGGTCTTGGCGGCGAGGACGGACAGAACCAGCTTGCCCCGGGTCAACTCGGCCAGCCGGGGATCGGCCGAGGCGAGGTGCTGGGGCTTGAACGCAAGCACGACCACGTCGGCCGCGGCGAGGAGGGCGGGCAGGTCGGCCGCCAGCGCGATTCCGGTGCGGCGGGCCAGCGTGGCGGCGCTGGCGCCGGCGCCGCCGAGGCAGGCGATCTGGTCCGCGGTGGCCGCGCCGCGGGCGAGCAGCCCGTCCACGATGGCGGACGCCATGCGACCGGCGCCGAGGAAAGCGATGCTGACACCGAGTTTAGACATCCGTGCTGTGCCGGTAGCGTTTCTCGACGGGGTGGAGCAGGGTGGCGACCATGCCGCCGCCTGGGCGGTCCTCAACTCTGATGGAGCGGGTCGACTCCTGCGCTGGGAGTCGCCGGCAGACCTCGATCCCGTCCCTGTCGGACATCATCCGATCAAGCAGAATCAGATCCGGTTTCTCGGTCGCGACCTGCGCGAGGGCTTCCTGCCCGGAGTGGGCGGTCACGACCGCGACATGCTCCCTTTCCAGTTTGCGTTTGAGCAACTGCACGTTGATCGGCTGTTCGTCGACCACGAGAATCTTGGGTGCTGCCATCAAGGGGAGAGTGGGGATTCAGGGCCGGGACGCAACCCTGCGGCGGCGAGGGGAAAGTACTTAGGCTGGAGGCGTTAATAGCCAATGACCAATGACCAATGTCCAATTTCCAATTTCCAATGACCAATGACCAATGACCAATCATCAAACTTCGTGGCTGGGTAGGTCCGACTGGTAGCTCCGTGTACTGCCTTGGCGTTTCGGCGATGCACTTGCTGGGCCGAAAGACGAAAGCGCAGCCTCCGACATTGGTCATTGCCCATTGGGCATTGGTCATTCCGCGCTGGAGGCGCGGCGCGCTTTGACGGTGTTTTTCATCAGCATCGCAACCGTCATGGGCCCGACGCCGCCCGGGACGGGCGTGATCTGCGCGGCGAGGGGGGCGACGGAGGCGAAGTGAACGTCACCGGTGAGTCGATACCCCGACTTTTTGGTGGCGTCGGCCACGCGGTTGATGCCGACATCGATCACGACGACGCCGGGTTTGATCATGTCGGCCGTCACGAAGTCCGGTCGGCCGATGGCGGCGATGAGCACGTCGGCCTGCCGCGTGATCGCGGGCAGATTGCTGGTGCCGGAATGGCAGATCGTCACGGTGCCGTTCGCGCCGGCGCGCTTCTGCAGCGCGAGCAGGGCGATGGGCTTGCCAACGATGAGGGAGCGGCCGAGGACGACCACGTGCTTGCCCTTGAGGTCCACGCCGCTGCGCGCGAGCAATTCCATGATGCCGGCCGGGGTGCAGGAAACGAAGCCGGTGTCATCCTCCTGCGCGACCTTGCCCAGATTGAGGGTGTTGAAGCCGTCGACGTCCTTGTGCGGGGCGACGCGGCGAAAAACGGCGACCTCATCGAGGTGCTTCGGCAGCGGCGACTGGACGAGGATACCGTCCACGCCCGGATCGGCGTTCAAATCATCAATCAGCGTGAAGAGTTCGCCTTGGGTGATGGTGACCGCCGGCAGGATGATGCGGCTGTCGACGCCGATGGCGGCCGCCGTCTGCTCCTTCTTGCGGACGTAGGAGACCGACGCGGGATCCTCGCCGACCCGGACGAGCGCGAGACAGGGCCGCCGGCCCGGCAGGGCGGCGACTTCGGCCGTGAGTTCGGCGATGATCCGGGCGGCGATGGCGTTACCGTCGATGAGGGACATGGTGGGAGAAGGGAGTTGGGAGAAGGGAGAAGGGAAACAAGGCTACGGCTCGGAAGTGCTTCCCTCCTCCTCACTCCCTTGTCCATGTTCCCGCTGCGCTGAGCGCAGCTCAGCGCAGCTGCAGCGACTCGACCGCGATGACGATGTCGCGGGTGCCGGCGACGGGCTTGGCGGCGCCGTAGACGACGACCGTGCGCTCGAGGTATTTGTCGACCTGCTCGGTCAGGATGAGCTTGCTCGTGTCGAGATAGGCGTAGCGCTCGCCGCGCTCGTCGGTCAGCTGGAAATCGTAGGGCCGGCGGGGGCGGAAGGGGTTGCGGGTGGACACGAAGCGACCCTGAAAGAGGCGGGGCAGGGCGCTCGCGCCGCCGTCACCCAGATTGACCATCGGGGCGGCCTGGCCCGGGTTCGTGTGCGTGCCGCGCGCAGCGGGTGCGACGGGGGCCGCGGACATGGCCGGCGCGGAGGCGGGGCCGGCGTAGCTGGGCGCGGGGGCCGGCGCGCTGGCCAGCGGGGCGGGCGCTGCGGAGGTGGCGAGCGTGGCGAGCGAGGCGACGGCGGGAGTGGACACCTGCACGTAGCCGATCAGGGGCTTGTTGAGCAAGAGGTGGGTCCAGCGGCCGCGCAGGCCGATGATCTCGGTGATGTCGCCTTGGGCGGAGTTCGCGATGACCGCCGACTCAATCTTTGGCTCCTTGTGCAGCGGGGCGCCGACGGCGACGTCGAGGCTCTTGGTGATGTCCTTATTCTGGACAAACACCTCGTGCGGGCCGGCGAGCGTCACGGCGATCCAGCCTGCCGGAAGGCTGCCGTAGCCGGTGGCGGCGGTTACGGGCTCGGTGCCGGCGGGAAGCTCCGTGAGGACAATGGCAGTCGGCTCGGGCCGGCTGTAGACGGCGGCGGCCTGCGTCAGTGGGGCGGCCGCGAGCGGCAGAGCGCTCGCGAAGGCGGCGAGGGACAGGAAAAGGCGTTCAATCTTCATGGGCTTTGGCGAGTTTTTTGGCGGCATCGGTCTTCGGATGCGGCTTAGGGATCTTGAACAAGAGGGAGACCTCTTTGCCAGACAGTTGTTTCACGGCCCGGAGCGGGATCCCGCGCAGGGGGAAGGACCCGATCTGGTAGCGACGGAGCCGCTTGACCTCGAAGCCGAGCGCCATGAAGAGCTGGCGGATCTCGCGCTTCTTGCCGTGGTGCATCCACACGTCGAGGTCGGTGGAGGCGTTGCGGGTGGGGTTGACGAGGGCGGCGCGCTCGACCTGCAGGCGCTCGCCCTCGATCACGATGCCGGTGCGCAGGCGCGGGATCCGCTCGTGCGGGAACGGGGATTCCAGCTTCACGTGGTAGCGTTTCACGACCACGTTGCTCGGGTGCATGAGCTTGTTGGCGAGGTCGCCGTCAGTCGTGAGGATCACCAGGCCCTCGCTGTCCTTGTCCAGGCGGCCGGCACAGAAGAAACGGAGCCGGTTGAAGTCGTTGGGCAGCAGGTCGAAGACGGTCGCGGAATTGTGCGGATCGTCATTGGAGCAGACCAGACCCCGGGGTTTGTGGACGGCGAGCGTCATCTTGGGTTGGGCCACGGCCTTGACGCCCTTGCCCTCGACCGTGACGCGGTCCGAGCCCGGGATGATCTTCTGACCGATGGTCGCCGCCTTGCCATTGACCCAGACCTCGCCGGCCGCGATCAGGGCCTCGGCGGCCCGCCGGGAGCACACCCCCGCATCGGCGAGGTACTTCTGCAGGCGAATCGGTTCGGGCGAGTCAGTCATGCGGCGATTTGGCGTCATTTGCCGGGATGAAGCAAGCGCCGCGAAGCGGCGCGGTTATTGGTTAATGGTTACTTGCTCATGGGGCCAAGCCCGCCGACAAAGATGCGTTTGGCCAAGCAGCCCGATAACAAATAACCCTTAACCAATAACCCCGGCGGCGGAGCCGCCGGTTAATGCTTGCGCGGCGCAAAACGGTTGCCCTCAATCCGCCGTTTTATGTCCTCAACTGACGTCCCCTCCGTCTTCACCAAGGATCATCCGTTCCCGGCTAAAATCGTCGAGAACCGCCTGCTGAGCCGCCCAGGATCCGCCAAGGAAACGCGGCATCTGGTCGTGGAGATCAGCGGAAGCGGCCTGTCTTACAAAGTGGGCGATTCCCTCGGCATCTTCCCGACCAATCGCGTCACCGAAGTCGCTGAACTGATCGAGCGCCTTCAGGCCACCGGTGACGAACCGGTGTCTCCCGCCATGCTGAAGCTCGCGAGCCCGCTGCCGCTGCGCGAGGTGCTGACCTCCCGCTTGACGCTGGCCAGCCCGACGCAGAAAATCCTGAGCACGCTGCTGGGCAAGGTCACGGACGCCGCGGAGAAAGTGAAGATCGAGGCCCTGCTCAAGCCCGAGGCCAAGGAACAGCTCACGGCCTACCTCGATGAACGCGAGTACGTCGACATCCTCGCTGAATTCCCCAGCGGCCGCCTGACCCCGCAGGAGTTTGTCGATCACCTGCGCAAGCTGATGCCGCGCCTGTACTCGATCGCCTCGTCCCCCAAGCCCCACCCGCAGCACGTCCATCTCACGGTCGCGATCGTGCGCTACCGATCCAATGGCCGCGAGCGCGTCGGCGTCTGCTCGACCTTCATGGCCGACCGCGCCGAGGTCAGCGTGACCGCGGTTCCGACCTTCGTCTCGCACTCGCATTTCGGCCTGCCCGAAGACCACGCGGCCAAGGATCTGATCATGGTCGGCCCCGGCACCGGGATCGCGCCCTTTCGCGCCTTCGTCCAGGAGCGCGTGGCCACCGCGGCCACGGGACGCAACTGGGTCTTCTTCGGCGACCAGAAAAAGGCCACCGACTACCTCTACGAGGAGGAGTGGACCGACTACGTCGCCCAAGGCCAGGTGGCCCGCCTCGATCTGGCGTGGTCCCGCGATCAGGCGACCAAGATCTACGTGCAGGACAAGATGCGGGCGAACGCCGCCGAACTCTGGGCGTGGATCCAGGGCGGGGCCTATTTCTACGTGTGCGGCGATGCGAAGCGCATGGCCAAGGACGTCGACCAGGCCCTCCACGACATCATCGCCGAGCAGGGCGGCATGCCGATCGAAAAGGCCGTCGAATTCGTCAAGCAGCTCAAGAAGGACAAACGCTACCAGCGAGACGTGTACTGATTGCGAAGTAGCGAGGAGTGAGTAGCGAGTAGCGAGCATACGGACCCAGACGCACTCGTGAGCCGACCTCGGTTCATTTTCTACTCGCTACTCGCTACCCACTACTCGCTACTTTTACCCCCATGCTCACCTTCAAGAATCGTACCGCTCTCGTCACCGGAGCCGGCCGGGGAATCGGCAAGGCCGTGGCTGAACTGCTGGCTGCGAATGGCGTGACCGTCATTTGCGTGTCCAAGTCCGCCGATTCCTGCGGCGCCGTGGCGGCCGGCATCACGGCGGCGGGTGGCAAGGCCAAGGCCATGGCGGTCGACGTCGCCAACGGCGCCGAGGTCGCCAAGGCCTGCGAGCAGCTCCTCGCCGAATTCCCGGTCATCGATATCCTCGTCAATAACGCGGGAATCACCAAGGACGGCCTGCTTTTCCGCATGACCGAGGACGACTGGAACAGCGTCATCCAGACGAACCTGTCCAGCTGCTTCCACTTTACCAAGTACCTCGCCCGCCCGATGACCCGCGCCCGCTGGGGCCGCATCATCAATATGGCCTCGGTTTCGGGCATCATGGGCAATGCCGGCCAGGCCAACTATTCGGCCGCCAAGGCGGGCATGATCGGCCTCACCAAGACCCTCGCCCGGGAGTTCGCTTCCCGCAGCGTCACCGTCAACGCGGTCGCCCCGGGGTTCATCAAGACCGACATGACCACGGAATTTGTAAACAATCCCGAGGCCTCCACGGCCATTTTGGCGCAGGTGCCGCTGAAACGGTTTGGCGAGGCATCAGACATCGCCTTTGCGACCGCTTTCCTCGCCAGCGAAGAAGCAGGGTACATTACGGGACAAGTTTTTGCCGTTGACGGCGGCATGGCGATGTGAAGCCTCCGTTATCCAGCGAAACACTATCATGGCCGACCAAAAAACCATCGAACAGCGCGTCAAGGAGATCATCGTTAACCAGCTTAACGTTAACGAGGAACAGATCACGCCCCAGGCTTCGTTTCTGGACGATCTGGGCGCCGATTCCCTCGATACCGTCGAGCTGATCATGGCCTTTGAGGAGGAGTTCAAGGACGAGATCAAGGGAGAGATCCCCGAGTCTGACGCCGAGAAGCTCCAGACCGTCGGTCAGGTCACCGACTACATCAAGTCCAAGGCTGCCGCCAAGTAAGCGCCCCTTTCCTTTCCGGCGTTCTACCGAGCCCCTGCGGGACTGTCTGGTAGAACGCCTTTTTGTTTTTGGACGTTCCCGCCCCCGCCATGGAAAATCTGCCGGACTCCGCCCGCATCGTCATCACCGGTCTTGGTGCCGTCGCCTCGATCGGTCACGACGTTGACTCGTTCTGGGCCAGCATTCTGGCGGGACGCTGCGGCATCGACCGGATCGCCCGCTTCGACCCGAGCGCGCTGACCTCCCAGATCGGGGCCGAGGTGCGCGATTGGGATCCCGCCGAGCACATGGACCCGAAGGAGGCGCGCCGCAACGACCGGTACACGCATTTCGGTTTCATTGCTGCCCGTCAGGCATTTCGCGATGCCGGCATCGACATGGCCCTTGAGGACCCCGACCGCGTGGGCGTGATCGTGGGCTCCGGCATCGGCGGCATGTACACCTACGAGTCCCAGCTGAAAGTCCTGGCCGAGCGCGGCCCGCGCAAGGTGTCGCCGTTCACCATTCCTTCCCTGATCGGCAACATGTGCTCCGGCCTGATCGCGATCGACATCGGCGCCCGCGGCCCGAACTTCGGCGTGGTGTCCGCCTGCGCCACGGCGACGCATGCGATTGGCGAGGCCATGCACATGATCCGCCGCGGCGATGCGGACGTCATGATCGCCGGCGGGGCCGAGGCGGCCATCACCCCCTTTGCCTACGCGAGCTTCTGCTCCATGAAGGCAATGAGCACCCGCAATGACTCCCCCGCGACCTCGAGCCGCCCGTTCTCCATGGGCCGCGATGGCTTCGTGATGGGCGAGGGCGCGGGCGTCCTCGTGCTCGAGTCCCTGACCCACGCCAAGGCCCGCGGGGCCCGCATCTACTGTGAAATCGTCGGCTATGCCGCGACCTGCGATGCCCACCACATCACCATGCCCGATCCCGAGGGCAAGGGCCTGTCGATGGCCATGACCCGCGCCCTGCGTAGCGCCGGCGTGCGACCGGACGAGATCGACTACATCAATGCCCACGGGACAAGCACGCCCTACAACGACAAATTCGAGACCCTCGCGATCAAGAAGGTCTTCGGTGAGCGTGCGGCCACGCTGCCCGTCAGTTCAACCAAGTCGATGACCGGCCACCTCCTCGGCGCGGCCGGCGGCATCGAGAGCGTCGTCTGCATCAAGACCCTCCAGAGCCAGATGCTTGCGCCGACCATCAATCTCCACGAGCCGGATCCCGAGTGCGATCTCGACTACGTGCCCAATGTCGCCCGTCCCGCCAAGGTCCGCACCGTGCTGAGCAACAACCTCGGCTTCGGCGGCCAGAACGCCTCGGTCATCTTCCGCTCACTGTAGGGAAAAGACGGATTCAATCCGTTTTTTCACCGCGAAAGGACACGAATTCACGCCAAGGGAGTGAGATCAAATCGATCCGTGTTAACCACAGATGAACACAGATGAACACAGATGAACACAGCTGGTCACAGATTGCTGATGCCAGAGGATCGTATCTGTGTGAATCCGTGGTCATCTGTGGTTAAACTCCGATCCGGTCTGGCTTGATTTCTCTTCGTGCCCCTTCGCGTCTCTTCGTGGTTAATCGGGCTGGGTCTTGGTGGTTTGCCTGCCGCCTGCTCGCGCCCGGCCGTCGAGGCGCCGCCGACGAAGGGCGAAATCTGGGCCGCGATCCAACCGCCGGCGCAGCTTTACCGGATCGATCCCGCGTTCATCCACGCTCTGGTCGCCGCGGAGTCCGCCTTCGATCCTCAGGCCCGCAACAGGGAGGCCCGCGGGCTTCTGCAGCTCAAGCCCGCCGCCGAGGGCCGCCGGATCGGCGGCTCCCTCCGAACCGACAGGGTGGGCCGGCTCCCGCCGCAGCCCGATCGCCGGGGCCGGGCATCTCGGTCCTTTCGCCGAGTTAACCACGGACCTGCCAGGCCCGGGGCATGAAAAACCCGCGACCGGGTAGGTCGCGGGTAAAGGGAACAGGGCAGGGAGCCCGGACTAGACCTTCTCGACGAGGCCGGCCTTGATGGCCTTGACCGCCACCCAGACGCGCTTCGTGCCGCCATTGGCGGTCCTGATGCGGATCTTCTGCAGGTTCGGGCGGAACTTGCGCTTGGTGATGCTCGTCACGTGCGTGCCGATGCCTCCACTCTTCTTGGACTGACCCTTGCGGTGAATGATGGAGCCCTTGACGGGGCGCTTACCGGTGATTGCACAGATTCTGGCCATGGTTTCGAGTTGGTTAAAGGTCGAGAGTAAGGGGCGGGTTTGGCGTGAATCAAGGGGAAACTTGGATGTTCTCGCGCCAGGCATGCAGGACCTGGAACTTTCGCCCAAGGTGCGCGGGGTGGAGGAGTTGCATGAGACTACGCTTTCGCTCGGTCAGCTGGCGGGCGTCGGCCCGCAGCGCGGCCTCAAGATAAGAGGCGGCATGATGCACAAAAAAGGCCTCCTGCGCCTCGAGGCGGGCCGGGGCAAAGCCGCCGGTCTCCAAGGCGGTGGCGATCCAGTCCCAGCACACATGGCAGGTCAGGTCCTGCTCGCCAGGCCGCGCCAAGAGATCGTTCGACTGGGCGTGCTGGTGGTAGGCCCGCGCCGTCCCCTCGGGGCACTCGCCCGCCAGTTCCGCCCAGGGCTTGCCATAGTCGAAGGCCACAAAAAGCCCCCGCCAGGGCTGCGCGGCGACATCGGCGGCGAGATGGGCGGCGGCGACCGGCGCGTCGATTCGGTAGCCCTCCGGCGCGTCGGCCGGCCAGCGTCCGGGATCGGCGACGGGACCAAGGTCGGCCTCCGCCAGTCGGCCTTGATCACAGCGGACGCCGGCCTCGTGCCAAACCCCGTCTCGCCGGACCAGCCGGCGGAAGGGTTGGGCATCGAAGAGTTCGTTCGAGAAGACCACACCGTTGCCCCCGAGGTCCATGGGCTCGCCAACCCGCAGGGTGCGAGCGGCCGCGAAGGGGTGGTTCACCCCCGCCAAGATCCCGCCGTCGGATTCGGCCCCGATCTCGACCCACGTAAAGTCGGCCGGGTCGCGCCCAGCCAGGAGCTTCACCGTGGCGGCCACCGCGAGCTCGCCGAACACCGGGCCGCTCGTGCTGGCGGTGTAGAAGTCAGTCCCGGCCGCGTAGCCGACCCGGTGGCGCGACCGCCGGTAGTAGCCGAGTTCGGGGTGATAAAGCGCCAGCGCCATGAAGCGGTCGAACGACAGCCCCGCGCCCGGCCCCGCCTCGGCGTGAAACGCTTCAGCAAAGGCGGCAGAAACCGGGGAGCAGGACGGTGGTAAACCCATTTGTTTACAAACCGGAGGAGTTGGCCAGAGTTCCGGGTATGCTCAAACGCATTCTCTCCGTCGCCGCCGGCGTGCTGCTGGGCAGCATCCTGGCCCTCGGTGCCGCCCGGCTCTCGGCCGTGCTCGGCTTCTGGCCGGCGGATGACTCGAGCCGGGCGCTCACCCAGGTGCGCGATGTGCTCCGGCTGGTGAATGCGAACTACGTCGACGAGAAGACCGTCGAGCTGCCCACCCTCACCAAGGCGGCCCTGCGCGGCGTCGTCGAATCCCTCGACCCGCATTCCGATTTTCTGGTGGCCCGGGACTACCGGACGCTGCAGGAGGATATGAGCAATGAATTCGGCGGCATCGGCGTTCAGGTTGAGCGTCGCGAGAAGCGCGTGGTTGTCATTTCCCCGATCGCCGGCACTCCGGGCGAGCGCGCCGGCATCCTGCGCGGCGATGAGATCATCAGCGTCGACGGCGAGGTTTTCGAGGAGGCCTCCATGGATGCGGTCGTCAGCCGACTGCGCGGCCGGCCGCGGACCGATGTCACGGTGGGATTTCACCGGCCAGACACCGGCAAGGATTTTTCCGTCACGCTGACCCGCGAGGTGATCAAGCTGGAGAGCGTGGCCGACGTGCAGCTCCTGGCGGACCAGATCGGCTATGTGCGTCTGACCCAGTTTTCCGAATGCACCGGTGAAGAGTTTCTCCGCGCGCTCGAGCGCCTGAAGGGTGAGGGGATGACGAGCCTGATCCTTGACCTGCGCAATAACCCGGGCGGCCTGCTCGACGCGGCCGTGGCCGTGGCTGAGCCCTTTTTCAATCGCCATGAACTGATTGTCTACACGCAGGGCCGCAACCCGGCCGACCGGGAGGAGTTTCGCGCGGACACGACAACGCTGCCGCTGACCCTGCCGGTCGCCGTGCTCATCAATGCCGGCAGTGCCAGTGCCGCGGAGATTGTGGCCGGCGCCCTCAAGGACACCGAACGCGCGGTCATCGTGGGGGAACGCTCCTTCGGCAAAGGTTCGGTCCAATCCATCTTCCGATTGCGTGACGGGGAGGCCCTGCGCCTGACCACCGCCCGCTACTACACGCCCAGTGGCGCGACCATTCACGAACAGGGCATCGAACCCCATGTGGACGTCGTCATGACCCCCGAGGAGGACGGCAAGGTCCGCGTCCAGCGGGCCCGGGACGATCTGGAGGATCCGGCGGAGTTCAAGCTCCGCTTTGGCTTCGAGCCGATTGAAGACCGCCAGCTGCAAACCGCACGTGACGTGCTCCGCGCCGCACACCTGATGCAGGAGCGGCTGACCCAAGGCGCTTCCGGCAGCAAAGGGACGAATTGAGTGCGGATTGCGGAGGGCGGATTGCGGAGTGACAAGCCGGGCGGGGGAGTGACGCTCGGTCCGTCGGTCACCCGTCCTGCCATCGCAATTCGCGCTCCCTAAATTCCGAACTCCGAACTCCGCATTCCGAAATCCGCATTCCGAAATTCCCCATGCTGCTCGCCCTCGAAAGTTCCTGCGACGAAACCGCCCTGGCGGTGTTCGACCCGGCGCGCGGGATGGTGGGGGAGTGGATTCATAGTCAGGTGGCTCTGCATGGCCGTTACGGCGGCGTGGTGCCGGACTTGGCGACGCGGGAGCACCTGAGGGCGTTTGGGCCGCTGCTGGCCCGGGTGGGAGCCGAGGTGGGGTTTGCGGGGATTTCCCGCGTGGCCGTCACGCAGGGGCCTGGCCTGGCGGGATGCCTCGCGATCGGGACGGCCGCCGCGCAGGCGCTGGCCCAGTCGCTGCAGGTTCCGCTGGTCGGGGTGAATCACCTGCGCGGCCATGCGTTTTCCCCGTTCATCAGCCTCCATGCCGATAACCCGGCGGCGTTTGCGCGCCGGCTCGCCGGCTTGCTGCCGCACTTGGGGCTGATCGTCTCCGGTGGCAACACCCTGCTCTTCTCGCTCGGGCTGGATCTGGCGATCCGGGTGATCTCCTCAACGCGTGACGATGCGGCGGGCGAGGCGCTGGACAAAGGCGCCAAGCTGATGGGGCTGGGGTATCCGGGCGGGCCGTGGGTCGAGAAGCTGGCCGCGACCGGACGGGCCGATGCTTTCGATTTCCCCCGGGGTATCGGTCCGCGGATGGAGCTGGATTTCAGCTTCTCGGGTCTGAAGACCAGCCTGCGCTATCGGCTGGAAAAGATGACGCCCGAGGTGATCGCGGCCCGCACGCCCGACCTCTGCGCGAGTTACCAGCAGGCGGTGATCGACGCGCTCGTGCGCAAAACGTCCTCGGCCCTGGTGCAGCCCGCGGGCGATCCCTATCGCAGCGTGGGGCTTTCCGGAGGTGTCGCCAATAATCGCACGCTGCGGGCGGCGCTCGGGGGGGCCGCCGAGCGGAGCGGGGTCCCGCTGCATTGCGCCGCGCCTTCGCACACCGGTGACAATGCGGGGATGATCGCCTTTGCCGCCTGGGCGGATCCGTCGGTCA
>CAMAXB010000059.1 GCA_945862035.1 Opitutus sp. GAS368 | reverse complement strand
CCAGGCGGGCGAGGGCCCGGTCGAAAGTGTCACGTATTGCGTGACACCTCTCCGGCGATCTTCCCCGCCAAGGGGGCCGTGGCGCCGCCACGGGGCGAAACCCCAGCAAAAGTGTCACGTATTACGTGACACGATGCCTGGGGGCGGGGCGGTGGGGGGGGCTTTGCAGGGGTCCTTGCGCGGGGTGGTGGGGAGGGGCTAGGGTTGGGGAATGTTCCGCGGTTCGATCATGCTGCTTATCGTCGTGGGCTGGGCCTACCCGGCGCTTGCGCAGCCGGCTGGCACGGCGCCGGCGGACGAACTCCTCGAAATGGGCCGGCAGTTGTTTGAGGACTATGCGCCGCCCGAGGTGAAGGCGGAGTACCGGTTTCCCACACGGGTCGATCTCGACCAGTTCCTCGCCCGGCTCGACCAGGCGCTGCAGGGGGGCTCGCTCGACGAACTCGCGGCCTCCGGACCCGAGGCCCGCGCGGCGCTGGCTGGGCTGCGCGCGCTGCCCGAATACGCCGAGGTCGCCGACTGGCTGGAGCAGCGGATCGACGAGATTGAGGGAGCGGACATCGCCCGCGCTCCCGCCTCGCCGCCGATCGCGACGCCTCCCACTCCCAGCACGCGCCTCCCTACCCGCCCCGGGCGCCGCATTCCGCACTACGATCTGTGGGTCAATCGCGTGCGCGGGCGGGCAGTGCCGTCGCGGGCCGCGGATCTCCTGCCGGCACTGCGGCAGGCGTTTTCTGCCGAGGGGGTGCCGCCCGAGTTGGTCTGGATTGCGGAGGCCGAGTCGTCGTTTAATCCCACGGCCCGCAGTCCGGTGGGTGCACGCGGGCTTTTCCAATTCATGCCGGCCACGGCCAAGGAGATGGGGCTCAAGACCTTCCTGCCCGACGAGCGCACCGACCCTAATAAGTCCGCCCGGGCCGCCGCCCGCTACCTGAAGCGCCTCCATGGTCGCTTCGGGGAGTGGCCCCTCGCCCTCGCGGCCTACAACGCGGGCGAGGGTCGCGTTGGTCGCCTGCTCGAGGCTCGCGGGACGCGCGAGTACGCCTCGATCGCGGGAAACCTGCCGGCCGAGACCCGGATGTACGTACCCAAAGTGCTCGCTTTGGTCTCCGCCCGGTCCGGCCTCGCCCCGGAGGCGATCCCGGCGCCTTGGCGGTAAGGGTTTGTGTTTCTGTTCGCCTCCGTGGGGCGCAGCCCTTTGCCTTCGCGCGTATGGGATTCTTTGATCGCCTCGCCGGAAAAAAGCCCTCCAACCCCACCCCCAAGCCCGACGCGCCTGCGCCCGCGCCGGAGCCGGCCGGTGCGCCCAGCGGCGGCCTTGTGCCGCAGCTCGCCGCCGCCCGCGAACGCCTGGATGCCAAGGACCTGCCCGGAGCGCTGGCGCTCTATGAGCAGATCCTCGTAGCCGCCGGTGATCGCCCCGACGTCCTGGTCACCATCTCCGGCGACCTCGGCACCTGCGGTTATATCGAGCCGATCATCGAGCTGATCGCCCCGCGCTACGACGCCGAGCGCCATGGCCCCGCCACCGGCATCAACCTCGTCCAAGCTTACCTCGCGACCCGTAACCCCAACGCGGCGCAGCACCTGCTCGACATCCTTTTCTCCCTCGGCCGCCCCGAGCTGGAGGAGCGTCTCTGGGGCTTCTCCAACGCCATCGCCGAACAAATCGAGGCGCAACGGCAGGGAAAGATTGCGGCCGGCGGCGGCGGATCGGCCGCACCGGTCACGGTCGAACTCGTCAGCATCAGCAAACCGATCTGGGCCTACGGCGTCGACCACCTGCCTGGGCTCCTGCCCGCCAAGGACGGGCGCGTTCGTCGTCTGGCCTTCGGCCAACTGGCCACCCCCGGGCTCGCCGACCTTGAGGAACGCATGAAGAGGCCCGAGGACGATCTCGGCCGCTTCGTTCGCGGTTTCCCTCTTTGGCTGGCTGAGACCTTCGTCTTTTCCCCGCTCTACGCACCGATTGCGGCGATCGGCGCGGTCAAGCAGCAGAACTATGCGCTGTTCCCCACAGAATGGACCAGCGACAACATCCGTCAGCTGGTCGAGACCAGTTCGGGAGGCATTGACTACGCCTTCACCGGCGCGGTGCGCGAGATCAGCGGCGACACGGAACTCGTGCTGCGCGTCTGGGAGATCAAGAAATTCCGCGAGCGCAAGACGTTCACCGTCCGCTGGTCGCCCGCCACCGCCGATCGTGAACTGGCCAATCTTCATGAGCAGATCCGCCTTTTCATGGAGTGGTCCCCCTACCCCGCCGGCGCCGCGCTGCATTACACCCCCGCCACCCGCCCCACCGAGTGGATCCAAACCCTCGGCGCCTCGCTCTCCCTCTTCCTCGCCGACAAGCAGGTCATCCCGGCCGGCCACATCCCCCCCGCCGCCACTTGGCTGGACCGCATGGCGGAGAACGCCGTCACCACCGAGTCTGCCTCGATCGCTTGGCTCACCGCCGCGGACCGCGCCCGCCGGCTCGGCCTGATCGCATCGGCCCCCGCCGTCCAGCTGGCCGGCGGTCCGCTCGTCGAAGCCACGCAGCAGACCCTCGGCTGATCCCTCCGGATCGCTCTCGTTTTAGTCATTCTTTTCATTCTCCTCTCCGGCGGACCGAATGCGAACAATGACCGCGGATCGGCAGAACGAGAACGGGTAGGCTAAGGAGAACGATGCCCAGAACCGCCGACCTCCGAATCCGGTCCACCACGCCGCTGCTCTCCCCGGAGACGCTCGCGGCGGAGATTCCGCTGCCGGACGCCACCGCGGCGTTTATTCATCAGGCCCGCCGTGAAATCGCGGCCGTCCTGGCTGGCACCAACGATCGCCTGGTTGTCGTGGTCGGGCCCTGCTCGATGCACGATCCGATCGCCGCGCTCGACTACGCCTCGCGACTGCGTCCGGCCGCCGAGCGCCTCTCCGCGGATCTGCTGATCGTGATGCGCGTCTATTTCGAGAAGCCGCGCACCGTGGTTGGATGGAAGGGGCTGATCAACGATCCCGGGCTCGACAGCACCTACCGCGTCAACGACGGCCTCCGCCTTGCGCGCCAGCTGCTCATCGACGTCAGCAACGCTGGCCTGCCCGCCGGCACCGAGTTCCTCGATACCACCCTCGGTCAGTACTATGCCGATGCCGTCGCCTGGGGCGCGATCGGCGCGCGCACGGTCGAGAGTCAGGTGCATCGCGAACTCGCTTCCGGCCTTTCCATGCCAGTCGGTTTCAAGAATCGCACGGACGGCAATCTCCAGGTCGCGGTCGACGCCATCCGCTCCGCCCGCCACCCCCACTGGTTTCCCTCGCTGGCGCGCGACGGCACACCTGCCGTGCTCGGCACGTCGGGCAACGACCAGACCCATCTCGTCCTGCGCGGCGGCTCAGCCGGTCCCAATTTCTCCAGCGAGCATGTCCGCACCGCGGCTGAGCTGCTCCGCCGCCACGGCCTGCCGGCAAGCCTCATGATCGATTGCAGCCACGCCAATAGCGGAAAGGACCCGTCGCGTCAGCCCGAGGTGGCGGCTGCCATCGCGGCCCAGATCGCTGCCGGCGAACGCTCGATCACGGGCGTGATGATCGAGAGTCACCTGCAGGCGGGTGCGCAGGAGTACACGCAACGCCCACTCGAGTACGGCTGCAGCGTGACCGATGCGTGCCTGTCGTGGGAGCAGACGCTCCCGGTCTTCGCCAACTTGGCCGAATCGGTCCGTGCCCGGCGGAAAATCTGACCCGAGCCACAGAGTTGAACGACAGATAACACAGATTTCCACCGATACGGAGGCGATCAGATCGTGATCGGATCCATCTGTGCTTATCTGTGTTATCTGTGTTATCTGTGGTTCAAGGCTTGGGTGGAGCTAGACTGACTCCGCCACCGCGAGTTGCCCGCAGCCAGCGGCGATGTCGATGCCGCGGCGCTGGCGGACCGTGCTCGGCAGGGCGTACTCCGCGAGGATTTCCTGAAAGCGCTTCGCGTTCTCACTGCGACCCGGCACGCCCGCGTAGCCGGCCGTCGGATTGAGCGGGATCAGGTTAACCTGCACGTCGAGCCCGCGAAGCAATGCGCCCACCGCGTGGGCCTGGTCCGGGCCATCGTTTTTCCCGTCGATCAGGGTCCATTCAACGAAGATGCGCCGCTCGAGTTTCCGCACGTAGTACCGGCAGGCGTCCATCAACGCGTCCAGCGGCCAGGCGCGCGCCGCGGGCACCAGTGCTGCGCGCTCTGCCTGGGTGGCGCCATGCAATGACACCGCGAGGTGGATTGGTCGTCCTTCATCCGCGAGGCGGATGATCCCCGGGACAACGCCGACCGTGCTGAGCGTGATCCGCTTCGCCCCAAGCGCGAGCCCGTTGGAGTCGCGCAGGATGTCGACCGCACGCAGCACCGCGTCGTAGTTGTGCAGCGGCTCGCCCATGCCCATCAGCACCAGATTGCGCAGGCGCTCATGCCGGTGGTGCGGGGAGTCATGCCGCGGCTCCGCCAGAGCCGGCGCGGTGGGCGCCGTCGCCGTCGCCCGCAGCGTGCGATCGACATGCATGACCTGGCCGACGATTTCCGCCGCCGAGAGATGCCGCGTAAATCCCATCTGGCCGGTGGCACAGAACACGCAGCCCATCGCACACCCGACCTGGGAGCTGATGCAGGCCGTCGTCCGCCCGTGATAACGCATCAGGACAGTCTCGATCTGGCGGCCGTCCGCCAGCGCCAGCAGGTACTTTCGCGTGAATCCGTCCGACGAGTGCTGCTCGCGCGCGACCGGGAGCGGGGCAATCGTCGCCTCCTCCATCAGGCGCGTGCGAAGCCGCACCGGCAGGTCGGTCATCTCTTCAAAGGAACCCCGCCCTTCGTAGTAAAGGGAGCTCCACAGCCGGGCGCCGTGCACCGGACTCAGTCCCCAAGCCTCCACCTGCGCGATCAGCTCCGGGCGGGTGAGGTCGTAAAGGGCGAGGCGGGCGGACATGCGACCTCCACCGTTATGCATTCCCGCGCGTGCTTCCAGCCGATGTTTTCTCGAACCGACGATTCGCCCCAGATCAATCGAGCTGGCCCGCGCCGGCGAGGAGCGGGCGGGTGGCCTTGGGGCCGACGCGAATGGGTCGGTCTTTTCTCTGCTCTCTCGCCACGACCATCTTCCTGGTCCTCCACGTCCGGCGCTTCGCTGATCGCGCGATGCAGGCATTCTTCGTTCCGCGATCGGCATGCGATCTGACGGTCAAGAGGTGGAGCGCATCGCCCTCACTCCGGTGGTTTGACAACCCTCGATCCCACGCGTTGCGAGCAACGCGTTCCACCTTCTAGGCCGTGCCCGGCGATTCCCCCAGGGAGACGAGGGCATCGGCGATCGAGACCGTCTGCCGCTTGCGCTCGAGGAATAAATGGATGTCGCGGTAACCTACGCTCTGCAGGATGCGCATCGCCCCCGCGTAACGATCGCCGACGCGTTCCGGCCGGTGGGCATCAGCGCCCAACACCACAGGGATGCCCCGCGCGCGCATCAACTCCAGGATCGACCGCCCGGGGTTCATTTCCGGCAGGCTCTTCAGGAGGCCGCTGGTGTTGAGTTCCATCGCCACTCCCGTCGCCGCGATGCGATCGAGGGCGCGCTCAATGAAGGGCCTGATCCGGTCGAACTGCCACGCCGATGGGTCCTCGTTCTTCACCAGATCGGGGTGCGCCAGCGTATCGAACAGGCGCGTTTCCGCCGCCTCGGCGAGGTGCTGGAAATACGTTTGCTGATAAGCGAAGGGATCTCCGGTCCAGTACTTCTGGCGGTAGTGGAAGATCTGCATGTGCACGGAGCCGAGCACGTGGTGCAGCGGGTTACGCGCGTGGAGCTTCTCCAGCCATGGTTCAATTCCCGGGAAGAAATCACTCTCCAGACCCAGCCGCACGTCCACTCGACCCGCATACGCTTCCCGGGCGGCGGCAACGAGGTCCACATAGGTGTCAAATTGGTCCGGCGCCATGCGCACCTCCGACGAGATCCCATCGGGCAATGGACAGTGGCAAGTCACGATCAACCCCTTCAGTCCGCGACGCTCAGCCGCCGCCGCGTAATCGGACACCGTCCCCTGTGCATGCTTGCACAACGTCGTGTGGGAATGGGATTCGTAGAGCAGCGGGACAGGCATCGCCAAAGCCTCTCCCACCCGCCGCCCCCTGACAACGAAAACGATCATCCGCCGCAGCGATCTATGTTCGCGCGGAACGGAACCAGCAAACAGGTTTAGCCACAGATGAAAACAGATCCGCCCAGATGGGAAAACAGGATGTTTGATCCTGATCTTTGTCGATCTGTGGTCATCTGTGGTTAAGCTTTCTGGCTCCGCGTGAAGCCGCTCGGCCGCACGCCGCTTGCGTGACGGCCTAAGTCGGATCATTCTAGCGACATGGGTGAACTGTTCGCCACCTTCCTGCAGGCCTTCATCCCTCTTTTTGTCGCGATTGACCCGATCGGGCTGGCCGCGATCTTCATTTCCCTCGGCGCCGGAGTCCCGCAGGAGACGCGCACGCGAATCGCGCGTCAGGCCACCCTCACCGGCGGCATTGTGGCGCTCGCCTTCCTCTTTCTTGGCCAGAGCATCTTCGCCGCGGTCGGCATTACTGGAAGCGACTTCCAGATCGCGGGCGGCCTCATCCTCTTCATCCTCGCGGCGCGCGATCTGATTCATTCTGCCGCGGAAGAACCAGCCAAGCTGGCCGATGACTTCGGCGTGGTGCCACTGGGCATGCCGCTCATCGCCGGGCCGGCGACCATCGCCACGCTGCTTCTGCTCGCCCGGACGGTCGGCGTGGGCATGACGCTGGCCGCGCTGGCTGCAAACCTTGCGCTCGTCGCCCTTGCGTTTGCGCAGGCGGACCGCATCGGCCGCCTGATTGGCCACACCGGGATGCGCGCCATCTCCAAGATCGTGTCGCTCCTCCTGGCGGCGATCGCCGTGGCGATGATCCGCCGTGGGATGGAGGGGTGAACGGGTTGGTTTTACAGGAGGGAACAGAGAGAACAGAGCACGGATAGTATCACCGACAGGACAGGTTGGTTTCTGTATCCGTGATTTCTGTGTAATCCGTGGTTAACTCCGTTTCCCCTGTTCCCTCCTGCAAATCCAGACCTGTTTTCAGCCCGCGAAGCTCGTCAGCAGCCGGGCGTAGACCTTGGCGCTGTCGATCAGGTCGCGCACCCGCGCGCGCTCATCCACGGCATGGATTCGCTCGCCGCCCGGGCCGTAGCCCAGCGTCGGGATCTTCAGGTGGTGAGCGAAGAAGTGCATGTCATTAAAACCGGTGGAAACGCCGAATTTTGATGGCCGCCGACGCACCTTGCTCACCGCCGCCGCCATCGCCCCGAAGAACGGGTCGTCCGGGGAATGGTAGCAGGGGTGGTTGTCCGAGACCTTGGTCACCGTGATCCGGCACTGCGGGATCCGGCGCGCCGCGGCCGCGAGGAAAGCGCGAAGCTCGCGCTCGGCCGCCTCCACCGTCTCCATCGCGGTCACCCGGCGGTCGATGCTGAAGGTCGCCTCGGCCGGCACCGTGTTGATCTTACCGCCCGGGCCGGGCGCGAATACGCCGCCCAGATTCAGGGTCGGTACCAGCACCCGGCCGTCCGGTGCCGAAAAAGTCCGACGGGCGAGCGTGCGCTTGTGCTCTTCGAGCGCGAGGACGAGGGCGGACATCTTTTCCAGTGCGTTGATGCCGCGTTCCGGGCGGGACCCATGGGCCGCACGCCCGTGGACGGTGACATTGAGCCAGACAACACCGTTGTGCCCGCAACAGACGGTCGACCCCTCGCCACCCTCCATCACCACGGCGTAGTCGGGCTTGATCGGAGCGTGATCCACCACCCAGCCGGCCCCGAGGGCGGAGTCGGTCTCCTCGTCGGCGGTGAAGGATACCTCGACGTTCATCAACGGCTCGGTGCCGGTGGCCGGGAGCGCACGCAGGGCGAAGAGCAGCGCGGCGATCGAGCCCTTCATGTCCGCCGTGCCGCGCCCGTGGATCCAGCCGTCCTCAATTCGACCGGAAAACGGCGAGCCGTGCTGCCACGTGCCCGAGACCGGGACCACATCGTAGTGGGCGTTGAAATGGATCGTCTTCCGCGCGCCGCGGCCCGGGCGGAAGCCAAGCACGTTGTAACGGGGAAACCCGTGCTGTTCGCGCGGCAGGGTGCGCTTCAGCAGCGCCGCCGGGATCGGGTGGCGCCGGGCCTTGAGCCCGGAAGCCGCCAATTCCTTCACCAGGAGCGCGGTGATCACGCCATAGTCGACCCCGGGTGGATTCACCGTCGGGACGCCCACCAAGGCCCGCAGCAGGGCGCAAAGATCGTCGGACCGGGCATCAAGGTAGTCTGCGGGGGACATGGAAATGGAGGGCTCAGCCGCCGGCGTGGGAGACCCACAGCAAGCGCAGCATCACGAGCACCACCATCGTCAGGAAGACCGGGCGGACGAAGCGAGCGCCTTTTTTCACCAACAGGCCGCTGCCGATACGCGCTCCGATCACCTGGCCGCCGCCCATGGTGAGTCCGGCCGCATAATGAACGTGCCCCGCGACCATGAAGACGCCTAGGGCCGCCCGTGCACTCGCGGCGTTCACGATCTTGGTCGCGCCCGTCGCCCGCATGAAATCATAACCCATCACAGCGATGAGCGCGACGATCCCGAACGAGCCGGCCCCGGGTCTGAAAAAGCCGTCGTAGAAGCCGAGGCCGAGTCCAGTGAAGGTAAAGAACAGCGGCGACGGCAGGCGTGGGGGGTTCGCGGGAGCCGGCGCGCGGCTGCAGGATCGCGTAGAGCACGATGGCGGCCAGCAGCCAGGGGATGAGCTGCTCGAGCAACCGGCTGTCGATTGCATGGATGACCGCCGCGCCCATCAGAGAGCCGGTGGCCGATGCGACGATGCCCACCCGGCAATCCCGCAGTCGCACCACGCCTTGGCGGAGGTAGTGAACGCTGGCCGAGAGACGGCCGAAGCTCCACTGTAGCTTGCTCGTGCCCAGCGCGACCGGCACGGGAAGGCCGAGGTTGAGTAACACCGGCACGGCGATCAAGCCCCCACCCCCCGCAACGGCATCCACCAGCCCGGCGGCGAAGCCGGTCAGGAACAGAAGCGGGTAAAGCCAGGGCGGAAGATCCATGGGCGAAGCGGGCGGAGTTGTGGGCCCGGGAGAGAGGGCTGAAACGGAAAGGGACGGGCGAACGCAAAGCCTGCCCATTCCGACGCGTTGCCTTTTGACAGTCTCCAGCGAGCGCGCATGATTCAACCAGCATGTCCCTTGCCGAGCACCGTAAAGATTACTCCCTGGCCGGACTCCTCGAGAAGGATCTGGCGCGCGACCCCTTCCGCCAGTTCGAGAAATGGTTTCAGGAGGCTGAGGGCGCCAAGGTGATCGAGCCCAACGCCATGACGGTTGCCACCGCCACCAAGGACGGGCGTCCGTCGGCCCGCACGGCGCTGCTCAAGGGCATCGATGGTCGCGGCTTTGTCTTTTTCACCAATTACGAGAGCCGCAAGGGCCGCGAGCTCGCGACCAACCCTCACGCTACGCTCGTATTTCCCTGGCTCGCCCTGGAGCGGCAGGTCATCGTCGAGGGCACGGTGACCAAGGCGTCCCGCGAGGAGAGCGAGGCCTATTTTCACAGCCGTCCCCACGCCAGCCAGCTGGGTGCCTGGGTCTCGCAGCAGAGCAGCATCGTCACCAACCGCGCGGTGCTGGAGGACGGTTACAAGGCGGTCGAGCGCAAGTACGCTGGCCTGCCGGTACCGATCCCGCCGCACTGGGGCGGTTTCCGCCTCGCGCCCGAGCGCGTGGAATTCTGGCAGGGCCGGCGCAGCCGGCTGCACGACCGTCTCCGCTATGTGCGCGAAAAGGACGGCTCATGGATCGTCGAACGTCTGTCCCCCTAGGGCGCCGTCCGGTGGCATGAGCAAACGTCCCCCCCAACGTCGCGCCTCCACGTCCAAGCCGCCGGCGGCGCTCCTCGGAGCCGCCCTGCGCGATTTGAACGAGGGCGTCTTCATTGCCGAACGCCGCCAGCTCGCCGAAGGCCTGCGCATGGTCTCTGTCAACGAGGCGTTCTACCGGATGACCGGCCTCAACGCCGCCGAGCTCACTGGCCGCAGCCACGGTTTCCTCCCTATCGCCCACGCCGATCTGCTGCCGCTGCGCCGCTGGCATGCCCGGCTCATGACCTCCAAGCCCCTCTTGGGCCAAGGTTGTCTTTCCCACAAATCCCACGGTACCGTCTACGCCGCCTGGACCTACCGTGTTCTCCACCATGCCCGCGGCCGCGTCACCCACGTCGTCGGTTCGTACCGGGACCTGACCAGCCAGCGCAACCTGCAGGAAGAGCTCACGCATTCCGAGCGCCTCGACGCCGTCGGGCGTCTCGCCGGCGGCGGCACCCACGACTTCAACAATCTGCTTTCGATCATCAACGGATACGGCGAGATCCTCACGGACACCCTCGGCGACAACATGAAGGCCCGCAAGGAAGTCGCCGGTATCCTCACGGCGGACGGCTACCCGATCATCGCCACCAAATCTCCCGCCAAGGGCCTGCGCGAGGCGCGCAAGCTCGCCAAGCCCATCCACGGCGTCTGCGTCGACCCCAGCGATCGCGCGGGGGACGGTGAGCGTTTGATCCGTGCGCCCATGACCAGCCATCCCGCGCTGCGGCTCGCCTGCACGTCCAACCCGGACACCCCGCCGCTTCACGCCCTCGCCGCTTCACGTCAGACCTGTCTGCCCAAACCGTTCGCCCTGAGCGCGCTATTCAAGGCCGTCCGGGCCCCGCTCGACGCGCCCTGATCCGCCGGCATGAAGCTCTACCTCATCCGTCACGCCCACGCCGTCACCGAGCAGGAGGATCCGGCGCGCCCTCTCAGCCTCAAGGGCGAAACCGACGCGCGCCACCTCGCCGCGTGGTTCCGGCTCAACGGCGCCCTGCAACCCGCCCAGTTCTGGCATAGCCCGCTGGTGCGCGCACGCGCCACCGCCTGCCTCCTTGCGGCCGGCCTCGGGGGCGACCCGCTGCTGGTGGAGACAACCGGCCTGCTGCCGGAGGACGACCCGGAAGAAACCGCAACGCGCCTCGCCGAGTACCCCCACACGCACGACCTGGCCCTGGTCGGCCACGAGCCGCATCTCTCTGCTTTGGCCACCCTGCTGATTCGCGGCCGCGCCAAGCCCGCCGCCTTCAAGCTGCGCAAGGGCGCGATCCTCGCCCTCGAGCCGCTTGAAGGCACCCACAAGCGCGACGGCCGGCCCCGCTGGCGCGTGCGCTGGCACTTCTCGCCCGAACTGCTTCCGCCTCCCTCCGCATGAAGATCCTGCTCACCGGCGCCTCCGGCCTGGTCGGTTCCGCCGTGGCCCGGATCGGTGCACGCCAGGGCCACACCCTGATCGGTGTCACCGGTCGCTACACCGGCCCGCTCGCCGGCCTGCACACCCGCCTTTCGCTCGATCTCGCCTCACCCGGCGCGATCGGCGACCTCGTGCGTACGTTCCGGCCCGACGCGATCATCAACGCCGCTGCCATCAGCGAGCCTGCCGCCTGCGAGCTCAATCCAGTCTTGTCCGAGGCCCTCAACATTCATCTCCCCACCCGACTCGCCGAGCGGGCGCGCGAGATCGGCGCCCGCCTGATCCATCTTTCCTCCGAACAGGTCTTCGGCGGCGACCACGCCCCCTATTGCTGCGGCGATCCCGTTGCCCCGCTCAATCTCTACGCCCGCCAGAAAGTCGCGAGCGAACAGGCCGTCGCCGCCGCCGCCGGCGACCTCGCCGCCACCGTACGCGCCCCGCTCCTCGGCGGCAACAGCCCGGGTGGCCGCCGCAGCCTGCATGAGCGCATGCTCACTGACTGGGCCGCCGGGAAGACGCTGCGGCTCTCCACCGACGAGATCCGCCAGGTCTGCCATGCCGACAACCTCGCCGCCGCCCTGCTTGAACTCTGCTCCCGCCGCGATCTCAGCGGCAATCTCCACTGGGCGGGCCTCGACCCGCTCTCGCGTTATGAGCTGGCCATCCGGCTGCGCACGCATCTCCGCCTCGACCCGGCCCGCGCGCCCATCACCGCGGTCCACCGGGCCGACGACCCCGCCGCCTGCGCCACGCGTCCGGCGGATCTTTCACTGGACCTTGCCCCGCTCGCCGGCGCGCTGCTGATCCTGCCGGAGTCCTTCGCCACCCAGCTCACCCACCTCGCAATCCCACCCGCCCTGCAGGCGTGGGTCGACGCGGCCCGCCTTCCCGCCTGACCGATGCTTGCCCTCCTCCCCGACCGCACCGGCGGCGCCGCCGAAAACATGGCGACCGACTTTCTCCTGCTGCAGCGGGCAGCGACGGATCACCCCATGCTGCGCCACTACGAGTGGCGCCGGCCGGCGTTTACCTTCGGCTACAGCCAGAAAC
>CAMAXB010000058.1 GCA_945862035.1 Opitutus sp. GAS368 | reverse complement strand
CAAAAAATAATCCTCTCTTTGATCTCTCCGGGCGCACGGCGCTTGTCACCGGTTCCAGCCAGGGCATTGGGCTTGCGCTGGCTCGAGGCCTCGCCGAGGCCGGCGCGGCGGTCGTCCTCAACGGCCGTGATGCGGCGAAGCTCAATGTGGCGGCCGCGGGTTTGCGGGCAGCGTTGCCCGGTGCGCGCGTGACGATCGCGGCGTTCGACGTGACCAATTCGACGGCGATTGCGACGGCGGTGGCGCGGATCGAGGCCGAGTTCGCGCCCATCGATGTTCTCTTCAACAACGCCGGGATTCACCGCCGCTCGCCGCTAGCCGAAATGTCCGAGGTTCAGTGGCGCGAGGTGCTCGATACGAATCTCACGAGCACCTTTCTCGTTGCGCGGGCGGTGGCGCCGCGGATGATCGCGCGCGGTGCCGGGAAGATCATCAACACCTGTTCCGTGATGAGCGAGGTGAGCCGGCCGACGATCGCCAACTACGCGGCGGCGAAGGGCGGCCTGAAAATGCTCACGCGCGCGATGGCGGTCGAGTGGGCGAAGCACGGCCTTCAGTGCAACGGCATCGGGCCGGGCTACATCGTGACGGATCTAAACCGCGCCTTGGTCGAAAACGTGGAGTTTAACCGGTGGATCTGCGGCCGTACGCCGGCGGGGCGTTGGGGGCAGCCGGAGGAGATTGTCGGCGCGGCGGTGTTTCTGGCGTCGTCGGCGTCGAGTTTTGTCAACGGACAGATTCTTTACGTGGATGGCGGTCTGCTGGCCGCGATCTGAGTGCGGCCGCGGTAGCCGGTACTTGAACTTCAGCACGGCGGTGACGGGATTATGGTCCGGAGGGGTAGCGGTCGTCGCGCGCGGTGCGGTCGATGGCCGCGGCGGTGGTGGTGAAATCGGCGGTCTGAAAATCGAAGTTGATGGGCGAGCCAGCGTTGCCGCTTTTGAAGCCGTTGAACGTGAGTTCTTCGGTCTTGTGGACCGGATACACGGCGCGGTCGGCATCAATTCTGCCGATGGCACCGGGCGCGGTCGGGCACATCAGCACGGCTCAGGCGGGGTTGTCTTGGTTCCTAGTTTAGCGCAATTCCTAGGAGCAGTACCACGGTTATTCCGGTGATCCCCGCGATGGCCGAGGCCACCGTAACCGTCCGGTAGCCTTGGGCGACGGTCATGCCGGAGAGCTGCGTGATCACCCAGAAGAAGCTGTCGTTAACGTGGGAGACCATCATGGCCCCGGAGGAGATCGCCAGCGTGGCCAGAACGGGTCCGTAGCCATCGGCGAGGCCCAAACTGCCCAGCAGCGGTGCGACGAGCGACGCCGTGGTGATCATGGCCACCGTGGAGGAACCCTGCGCCGTTTTGAGCCCCGCGGCGATGATGAAGGGCACGACAACGCTGAAGGCCCCGAGTTGGAGAGAACCGAGCGCAGAACCGATCAGACTGCCGAGCGGAGTCTCGCGGATGACCCCGCCGAAGGCGCCTCCCGCAGCGGTGATCAAAATGATCGTGCCCGCATCGCGCAGACCGTCGCCCGTCCAGGCGCTGAAGGTTGCGCGACCGTGGCGACGAACCACCCACCATGCCGTGAGGACGCCGATCAACAGCGCGATGTTTGGATCGCCGAGCGAGGACAGGGCGAGACGGGCAGAGCCGTCGCCGAGCGGGCGAGCGGGGGTATCCACCCAGGATTTCAGCGCGATCAGCACAACCGGAAGAATAATCGGAGCAAACGCCGCCAGGGTTCCGGTAGGAGCAACGGAGTACGCGCTGGCCGCGGCCGACACTTTCTCTTCACCGGGTTCGAGGCGCAGACGTCGACCAATCCAGCGGGCATAGGCATAGGTGGTTGCGACGACGAAGACGCCGACGACGAGGCCCAGCGCGATCACGCTGCCGAGTCCAGCCCCGAGCGCACCGGCCGTGGCGATCGGACCCGGGGTCGGCGGCACGAGGCAATGGGTCGCGTAGAGTCCCATCGACAAGGCGACCGCAAATCCAGCGAGGGATTCGCCGGTCTTGCGCGCGAGCGAGCGGGCGAGGGGTGAGAGGATGACAAAGCCGGAGTCACAAAAGACAGGAATCGAAACCAGAGAACCCGTGCCCGACATCGCGAGCATGGCGCGCTTCTCGCCGGTGAGACGGAGCACCCAGGCCGCCATGACCTGCGCGCAGCCACTCTTCTCAAGGGCGAAGCCGATGATGCAACCGCAGGCGATCACGATGCCGATCGAGCCCACCGTGCGACCGAAGCCCCCGGTGAGCGCGGTCAGCGTCTGCGCCGGTGCGAGCCCGCCGCCGGCGCCGACCGCGAGCGCGGCGAAGAGCAGGGCAAGGAACGGGTGCAGTTTCCAGCGCGTCGTCGCCACGACGATGAAGATGACGCTGCCGACGAGCGACAGGAGGAGAAGGAGTCCGTTGTTCATGGGGTGGGGTAGAGCGGCAAGCGGTTGCTCTGAGAGAAAGGACTTAATCACGGATTTCACGGATGACACGGATTTTTGGACCGGGTGGGTTGAACAGGAGGGAACAGAGACGGGCAGGAGATAAGACCTCGGATTGAGCCGAATCGAATCTCCGTTCTCTCCGTTACCTCCTGTAAACCAAATCCTGTCCGGTTGACTTGTCCCTACGTGAAATCGGTGTAATCCGTGGTTAGCTTGATCTGCTGCGCGGAAATTCAGGGCTCACCTAAGGCAGGTGGGCGACCTGCTCCATCGGTCGCCATTGCGCCCCCGCGGGCGTTCCGGGCAGGCGGATCTGACACGCGTCGGTCAGCGGCCACCACCGGTCGCGGGTCGTGGGGTCACGGGCGATCGAGGCGAAGTCCGCCTCCGGGTCGGTACCGGTGTACTCGAAATGGCTGAAGAGGTAGCGGCGCCCTTCGATTTCCGTGACGAAGATGTTGAAGTTCCGGATATTCGCGCGGTTGATCGCGACCAGTACATCAGGCCAAGTGTTCGCGTGCAGTTCCCGGTACTCCTGCTCCTTGGTGGGATCCAGACCGATGATGGCCGCGTAGTATTTTACCGGTGCCCGGACCGCATCAGCGGGAGAAAGATGGGTGGGTCCGTAGACCGGAGAGATCGTCGGCAGGGGCGACGGGGCAGCAGGCACGGCAGGCTTGTTCATGGCAGTGGTAATGGGGCAGAGACTCGACGTCTCAAGCCGAACCGGAGTCGACGTCGATGACCAGCGCAATACGCCACGTGGGGGACTTCAGTGAAAATCGTGCGACGCCTGGGTGGGCACTGCCTCCACTCGCAACGCTTCGATCCGCTCGGCCTGAACATGAATCACGCCGAGGCGGTTTTGCAGCCGGCCGCTGATGCGGAGTGCGGATTCCTGGCTGATGACCAGGCGCGTTTGTTCATACAGCTCCGGCTTCACGATCGCATTGGCCACGCCGGTCTCGTCCTCGAGCGAGAGGAATACCACGCCCTTCGCCGTACCGGGGCGCTGCCGGCAGATCACGCTGCCGCCGATGATCACGCGCTCGCCATTTTTCCCCAGCGGCAGATCGCCCGCGCGCCAGATCTCCGGCAGGCGGTCCCGCACGAGGCGCATGGGGTGATCGCCCGCGGTGAGCCCGGTGCCGTAAAAATCCTCGCCGATCCGCTCCGTCAGGTTCATGGCCGGCAGCGGTGCTTCCTCCGCCACCACCGACTCCAGCAGCCCACCCGCGTGGTGGAACAGAGTCTCCTCTGAGGACCAGGCCGCCTCGACTTGCCAGAGCGCGGCCCGACGGTGCTGCGAGAACGCGTTCAGTGCCCCGACTGCAGCGAGTCCGCGTCGCTCGGGCGCTGATAGGGTCGTGCGATTCAGGAAATCCGCCAGCGAGGCAAAGGGCTGCGCGCGTCGCGCTGCGACCAGGGTGCGCCCGTGCTCCTCCTGCAGACCCCGCACATAGCTCAGGCCAAGGCGGACGGTATCCGCGGCCTCGACCGTGCAGGACCAGTCCGAGTGGACCACACTCACTGGACGGATCTTTACGCCATGCCGGCGCGCGTCCTGCACGAGGGTGGCGGGTGAGTAGAAGCCCATGGGTTGGTTGTTCAACAGGCTCGCCAGAAATTCGGCTGGGCGATGCGCCTTCAGCCAGGTGCTCGCGTAGGCGAGCAGGGCGAAGGAGATCGCATGGCTCTCGGGAAAGCCGTAGAGCGCGAACGAGGCGGAGGCCGTGACGAGCTTGTCTGTCACGACCTGCGAGTGCCCGCGCGCCTTGAGTGCATCGCGCAACTTCGCCGTGACGCGCATCAGCCGCTCGTGATCACGGTGAAAGCCCAGCGCCCGCCGCAGTTCCTCCGCCTCCGCCCCGCTAAAGCCGGCGAGGTTCATCGCGAGGGCGAGCATTTGCTCCTGGAACAGGATCACGCCATAGGTGCGCTCGAGGATCGGCCGCACCTGCGCATCCACCTCCGGATCGATGCACACGATCGGCTCGAGCCCGGCCCGGCGGCGAATAAGTGGTGAGGTCAGCTGGCCGACGATTGGTCCCGGGCGCACGATGGCCACCGCGATTGCCACGTCATAAAAGGTCCGCGGCTGCAGTCGTGGCAGCGTCGCCATCTGCGCGCGCGACTCCACTTGGAACACGCCAACCGTGTCGGCCCGCCGCATCATCGCAAAGGTGGTCTCGTCCTCCGCCGGCACCTGGTGCAGTTCAAAGGGCCGACCTGTCTCGGCGCACATCCGTTGGCAGTCCTGCAGCACGGCCATCATGCCCAGCCCGAGGAAATCAATCTTCACCAGCCCGAGGTCCTCGCAGTCGTCCTTGTCCCACTGCACGATCGTCCGACCCGGCATGGTGGCGTTCTCGGTCGGCACGATCCGGTCGAGCCGGCCCGGGCAGAGAATCATGCCACCCGAATGCTGGCCGAGGTGGCGCGGCAGCGAGCGGATCTGCGCGCAGAGCGTGACCATGGCCTGCAACCGGGGATGCGAGGCGGGCAGGCCGGAGCGCTCCAGTTGCTGCTGGATCTCGAGGGTGTGCGGAAAATCGCCATGCGCGAAGAGTGACGAGAAGCGGTCGAGCACATCCGCGGGCAAGTCGAGTACCTTGCCAATTTCCCGCGCGCTGCTGCGTCCGCGGTAGGTGATCACGTTGGCCACCATGGCGGCTCCGCGCCGGCCGTAGCGATCGTAGACGCCCTGAATCACTGATTCGCGCAGCTCGCCGCTTGGCAGATCGAGATCGATGTCGGGCCAGGAAGGATGTCCATCCGCTCCGACGCGCCCCTCGCTGAGAAAGCGTTCGAAGAGCAGCCGGTGCTTGATCGGATCAACCGCCGTGATGCCCAGCGCGTAGCAGACCGCGCTGTTGGCCGCAGAACCGCGGCCTTGGACGAGGATGCCGTCCTCGCGGCAGCGCCGGCACACATCCCACACGATGAGAAAGTAGCCCGGGAAGCCGAGTTTGCCGATGACGGCGAGTTCGCGGTCGAGCTGGTGCGTCACGGCCGCCGTCAGGGAGGGAAAACGCTCGCGTGCCCCGCGGTAGGTCTGTTCGCGCAGGACGCCCGCCATGGTCTCGCCGGTGCCGACGGGGAAGTCGGGAAAGGTGTAGCCGAGATCCTTCAGCGTGAAATCAAGGCGTGCCGCCAGCTGGCCGGTGTTGGCCACGGCCTCGGGGTGGGCGGCGAAGCGTTCGCGCATGCTGTGCGCGGAGCGCAGGTGGCGCTCCGCATTGACCGCGAGCCGCCGGCCCGCGGTGTCGAGCGTGACGTGGTGGCGCAGGCAGGTGAAGACATCCGCCAGCTCGCGCCCGCCGCGGGTCGCATGGCGGACGCCGCCGGTGGCGAGCAGCGGCAGGTGCTGGGTCTTGGCCAGCGCGGCCTGCATCGCGAGCGCGGTTTCCTCACCGCGGGCGGTGCGCCGCTGGATCTCGACGTAGAGATGATCGCGATCGAAGACCGTGCCCAGCCGTTGCAGGGCGGCCTCGGCGCCGGACGGACCCTCGCGCTGCCAAGCGCGGAGGACCGGACCTTCCTCGTCGCCGGTCAGGGCAATCAGCCCTTCTGCGTGGGCGGCCAGTTCCTGCCACGTTGCAAAGCAGGGCCGCTTGCGGTCGCGCGGATCCACGCCTGGCGGCTGGTCGCGTGGGGCTAGGCCCGGTGGCCGCGGCTCGAGCTTGGCGTTCGAAATGAGCTGGCAGAGATTCTGGTAGCCGGCGCGGTTCTCCACGAGGAGCGGCAACACACTGCCATCCTCCAGGGTGATCTCCGCGCCGACCAGCGGGCGGAGGCCGTGTTCGCGCGCGGCGGCATAGAGGCGGGGCGCCGCGCAGAGATTGTCCCGGTCGAGCACCGCGAGCGCCGGCAGGTCGAGCCGCGCCGCCTCGCGCATGAGTTGCTCGGGGGGCGAGCACCCGCGGAGGAAGCTGAACGCGCTGGCCGCGTGGAGTTCGACGTAGTCAGCGGCCATGATGAGACTCTTCGACTAAACGGATTGGCCCGCGAATCGGCGCGAATCGCCACGAATCACGATCCGTGGAAGGCGGAGTCATTTGTACGGGCGAAGGAAAAGGCGCGAAGGAAAGAGGGTCGGCTTGACTCGGAGAAAAGCCGTTGAGCACCGCTTTGGTGTGAGGGCTCTCCCTTACTGGGAATCCGTGTTTATCCGTGTCCATCCGTGGTTGAGGCTGATCGGTTCGCGTTCGGGTGGCTCAGTCATACTCGCCCTCGAGAAACCAACCCTGCGGGGTACGGACCAGGCGGTAGAGCCCGTCGAGCTCGACGTCCCATTCCTCGCGCTGCCAGAGCCGGTCGTTCTGCCACCAGTCGCCGGACGACCGCCAAGGGCCGTGGGCGACGTGCACGACGGATCCGCCGCCTTCGGTGCGGACCCAGGCGGGACGGGCGGCGGGCGGGGCGGACAGCTCGACTTGGACGGGGCGCGGCGGACGGTAGCGGCGCAGCACCAGTCCCTGGGCTGGGTGCACGGCCGGCGGAAGCGCGGGCGGAATCTCGGTGGCGGGCGGGGCGAGGGCGAAGGCATCCGCCCGGTGGGTGTCGCGCCGAAGGGGCGTCCCGACGCGGTCCGCTCCGACAACGGCGGCGATGCGGGCCAGGGTCTCGGTGAAGAGGTGGGGATCGCGCAACGCCCGGTCGAAGAGCCCGTGCTGGCGGAGCGTGCCCCGGGTCGGCGTAATCGAGAGTTGGATACCCACGATGGCGGAGGCGGTGCGCAGGCTCTCCAAGTGGGTGTGCAGGGTGCGGAAGAGCGTGTCGGCGTCGGTCGACGGCTCTGGCAGGCGCAGGGTGTGGGCGAGGGTGGTCTCGTCGGCCAGAGCCAGGGTGAGCTGCAGCTCGGCCGCGGCGAGGGCCGCCGTGGCGAGTTCGAGGGCCAGCCGGTCGACGAAGCGCCGCAGCAGGAAGAGCAGGGGCTCAAGCGTTTCCAGTGCGAATTCACAGGTCAGCGCGGCGGTTAAGACCGGTGGCGGCACGACGAGCTGGAGCGGCCGCGAGGTCTCGCCGGCCGCGCGTTCCCAGAGGGCGACGCCGGGCGGGCCGAGGCGCTGGGCCAGCGCGGCCTTGGGCAGGGCGGTCAGGTCGCCGAGGGTGTGCAGACCCCAGCGGGCGAGAAGGCTGGCCATCGCCGGCTCGGGATCGGCGGCGGCAAGGGGCAGCGGCGCGAGGAAGGCGCGTTCCTCGCGGAGAATCAGCAGCGCATCCGTGTGCCGCGCTGCGTAGAGGGCGAGCAGTGGTGTGGGGCCGGCGCCCCCGGTTGCGTGCAGGCCGAGGACAACGAGACGGGCCAGCGCCTCGCTGATCGCGGGTTCGCGGCGCTCGGGGGAGACGCCGTCGATCTGCAGCGTGCAGACGCCGGGCGCGGTGGCCTCGACGGCGGGGCAGATGGCAAAGGCGGTGGCGAGCAGGGCGGCCCCGGCCTCCTGCTCGGCGTCCGGTCGGGGCACGAGCAGGCGGAGCTGGGGGCTGCGGGCCAGAGCTTGGGAGGAAGTTTGACCGCAGGCCACGCCCTCCTGCCGTGCGGCCACGGTGCAGGCGACGATGACTGGGGGACGCTGGGTCGGATCGAGCAAGGCGGCGGGGAGGTTGTCGCGGTTGGCGCCATCGGTGGTGCGGAGTACGGCCTGCAGGGCGAAATCGGCCAGATGGAGGACGGCGTACATGGACGACGAGGCAGCGCACGAAGCCGGTGGACCGGCTCAGGCTGACGCGGCTAGCCGCTGGCGCTGGGGTGTCACCTGGAGCGCTCCGGCTAGCTGCGGCCGCGGCTGGTTCTGGGCTGACAGGTCGTGGGCCCGGACGAGTTCCAGACGCAGCTGGGCGCTGGGCACCAGTGCGACCGGTGTGAGGATCAGGAAGGCGAGGTGGGTCTGCTCGACGGCGCGCTGCAGGCGGTACCAGCTATGCGCGGGGATGCGGCGCAGGGCCGTGCGCGACTCGGCGGCGAGGTCGAGCAGGATGAGATCGAAGTTGGCATCGCGCGCGAGGATGTCGGCGGCCGGCAGGGCGTCCTGCAGGCTGCGGCAACGAATCCATAGCAGGTGCTCCAGGTGCTCGTCGGGGATCGAGCCGGGATCGAACTGGTCGGAGGCATCGATCAGGGCTGCGCGGGAGGGCAGAGCGCGGCTGACGGCGAGCAGTTGGGCGAGGAAGAGCTGGGCCCCGGCGTGCGGCTTGGCGCTGACGAGCTCGGTCAGGGCGGAGCGGGGCAGGCCGCCGGTGGCTTCGTCAACCGAGGGGATGCCGGTCAGCAGGCGTGCGTCCGCGGGTCGCGCAGCCTGCGGAAAACGCGCGGCGAGCAACTGACGCAGACTCGAGAGCTGGGCGGGGACGGACGGCACGGGGGCGGCTTCATCACGGGACGCAGACGGGAACGCGCTCAGCGCGGGGAGCGTCGGATCACGCCGACGAGGACGCCCTGACATTCGAGCCCGCTCTGCGGAAGGATGTCCGGGTAGCGAGGGTTCTCGGGATGTAACACGGGCTGGCCGGCGGCGTAGCGCAGGCGTTTGAGGGTGGTGGTGTTCTCGTCGATCAGGGCCGCGATGATGTCGCCCTCGCGCGGTTCGCGGCGTTCCAGGATCGCGAGGTCGCCGTCGAGGATGTGGGCCTCGATCATCGAGTCGCCGCTTACGCGCAGGGCCCAGAGCTGGCGGCGGCGCGCGTGTTCGACGCCGAAGAGCCGCGGATCGATCGGCAGGGATTCGTCGGCGGTCTGTTCGGCGGAGACGGGATTGCCGGCGGGGATGGTGCCGTAGACCGGGATGGTGAAGAGTTGGCCCTGGACGGCGGTGGCCTTGAGGCCCCAGGTGCGGCCATCGATCTGGGTGATGGCGCCCTTCTTGGCGAGGGCGCGGAGGTGGTTCATGACGGCGTTTTGGCTCTCATAGCCGAACTGCTTCTGGATGTCCCGCGTGCTGGGCGGCATGCCACGGTCGGCTTGCACCTCCCGCACGTAGTCCAGAATCGCCTCTTGTTTTTCGGTCAGCATAAATCGAGATGTGTTCAAATGAACATATCATCACCTTTGGCAAGAGCCAACGGTCTTCGAACGATCCTCCGTGGACGGCCTCTGTGTTGCATCCTACAGGAAATCAACGGGAAATCCGGCTATTCGGCGTCGATAAATTATGCTGAGCGCTGAGCATTGGGATTGATTGCCGTGCTCGAGGCGTACTTGTCCGCAGCGGGATCTGATTGATGGGGCTGGGGTCGTTGACCCGGTGATTGAATCCTCCGCTGCCACGGAAACTGACCGGGGTCGACGACCCCGCGGCCCCATCAAATCGCGATCGCCTCCGACTCGATGATCTTCACGCCGGGTTCCGCCGCGAGGGCGGCCTCCAGCAGGGTGCGGGCGACGGCGGCGGTCGTGACCGGACGGATACGACGGGGCAGCAGGAAGGCGAGGGGCTTCATCATGGCCAGCGCGAGGCGCTCGCCCGGACGGGAGTCGGGCCGCGGGCCGGCGTCGAGCACCGAGGGGCGGACGTGGGTGAGCGAGGCAAAGCCGAGCGTGGACAACTCGGCCTCCACGCGGCCCTTGGTTCGCAGGTAGAGCCCGCGGGCTCCGCGGTCGGCGCCGACCGAGGAGTTGTAGGCGAAGGTGGGGGTCCCCGCGCGGTGGGCGAGGGTGGCGGCGGTGATCAGGTAGCCTCGTTCGATGCGGTCAAAGGCCTCCGTCGATCCCGCCAGGCGGAGTGTGGTGCCGAGGCAACCGATGCCGGCATCGGCTTGCCAGCCGACTTCGGCGGACAGCGCGGAGAAGTCCACGATTGGATTCAAGACCCTGGAGTGAGGGGGCAGGGGGCGTCGCGTGGGGCAGATCACGCGGCCGATGCGGGGATCCTGCTGGGCCAACCTCAGGACCTGTGAGCCGACGGCCCCGGTCGCGCCGAGTAAAAGAAGGGTGACGGGTGGAGGCACGTTGCAACGGGTCTGATTCACTCGCCCGCTTGGCACAAGGGCGGCGTGGCGTGCCCGGCGGGATTCGAACCCACGACCGCTCGCTTAGAAGGCGAGAGCTCTATCCAGTTGAGCTACGGGCACCCAAGGCGTCGTTTATCTAGGTGCCGGGGAGGGATCCGACAAGGGTAAAGCCGGAATCAGCCGGGCGGGGGTGGCGAGGAGCCGCTTTCCGTCCGCCCCCTTGGATTGGCTGAGCGCTGGAATGGCAGGGCTACAAAGTCCTGAAGGCACGGGATGGGGCGGAGGCAGTCGAGACGTTCGAGCGCCACCAGAAAGCGGTTGCCCTCGTGCCCTGCGACCTTGGCCTGTCGCGCATGAGCGGGTGGGAGGCGTTCCGCCGGGTGCTTCAGATCCGCGCCGCTATCCGGGTGATTCTGATGACCGGCCAGTTGAGCCCGGCCGTGCGGGACGAGATCAATCGCGCCGGCGCGGCTGGCTTCCCCGCGAAGCCCTGGTCCATTCCCGACGCCGTGTCCGAGGTTCGCGCCCGGCTCGGGACGGTGGCGGTGGGTTGAGCCCGGTCTGGAAGGTGGAGCGGCTTGCCCCAAGACGCTGGATCGAATCGTTTGACGCTGACTTACAAACCAACGCGTTGAGGGCAACGCGTTCCACCACGCAATCCTCGGCCTCAGCGAGACCGGCGAAGCCCGGGTTCACCCCTCCCGACCGGTAAACCGGTAACGGGAATTGAAGATCAACTCGATCTTGGGGCTGACCCAGATCCGCACCTTGATCGTGCCCGAAAGCGCGTCCGCGGGGATCGCATGACCCTCCACGCGCCGCGGCTCGCCCTTCAGGTTCTGCGCCCGGCCGACGAACTCAATCCGTTCGCCGGCCGCAAGACGCCGCACGTGGTCATCCGGCAGATCGATGGTGATGCGGCCTTTCTCGTTATAGAAAAAATAGGGAAACACGCGCGCGGCGTAGGTGGATTCGTAGCCTCCGGCAACGTGCCGGAACGGCGGCATCTCCAGGGTGATGCTGCCGACGTAAATCGAGGTCCTGACCTTGTCGACCGTCGCCGCGGCATAGACGGGATCGGGCAGCCCCTCCGCGGCAAACGTCGCGGGGCCGCCGATGGCTAGGCCGACGGCGAGAAACAGGAAGAGGAGCCCGCGACGCATCCCGGCAGCGTGCGGGGGAAGTCGGCCCCGGCAATCCATCTTTCGCGTTGCGCCGCGTGGTCCGGGGTTCTGTGCTGGGGCCTATTATGGCTAAGAAATCCCAGGCGACGTGGGGTGGGCGGTTCTCTGAAGGTCCGGCGGACCTCATGCTGCGTTTCAGCGAATCGGTGTCCTTTGACCACCGCCTCGCTCCCTTTGACATTGCCGGGAGCAAGGCCCACTCGGCCATGCTGGCGCACGTCGGGCTGATCACCGCGAAGGAACGCGACGCCATTCACGGCGGGCTCGATGCTATTCTGGCCGAGATCGCGGCGGGTCGTTTCACATGGAGCACGCAGCTTGAGGACGTGCACATGAACATCGAGCAGGCGCTGACGAAGCGCGTGCCCGCGGCGGCCAAGCTGCACACGGCGCGCAGCCGCAATGATCAGGTCGCGACGGACATGCGGCTATTCTTCAAGCATGCCTGTGCGACACTCTCGGCCAAGTTGCTCGAGGCCCAGCGGGCGATTCTCGCGGTGGCCACGCGTGATGGGGAGGTCCTGATCCCGGGCTACACCCACCTCCAGCGGGCGCAGCCGGTGTCGCTGGCCCACCACCTTTTCGCCTACCTCGAGATGCTGGAGCGCGATCGCGAGCGCTTTGCCGTCGTCGCTGATCATGCCAACTGGTGCCCGCTCGGCTCCGGGGCCATCGCCGGCACCACGCTCCCGATCGACCGCGAGTTCACCGCCCGCGCGCTCGGCTTTGTCGATGCCAAGGGCCGGCCGAGGGTCACGCAGAATTCAATGGATACGGTGGCGGACCGCGATCTCTTCATCGAGTTCGCCACCGCCTGTGCCCTCGCCGGGGTGCACT
>CAMAXB010000057.1 GCA_945862035.1 Opitutus sp. GAS368 | reverse complement strand
CGGTTCCGAAGCGACGGACAAAAGAGGGCACGCGAAGCTGGTGGCTTGGAGGATTTAGAAATCGGTCTGCAGCGAGAACGCGAAGTCGCGCGGGTGTCACGGGGACGCGGGATTGGAGCCAGGCAGAGTTTTAATCCGGATGGATATTTACTATGACGGAAGAGGTGGGTTTAGCAATTCCTCGCTCCCTGAGGGATTGAAGGAGGGAGGGTGGCGATGCGCGGACGCTCTACCGGCTCCTGCGGCTGAAGCTCAAACTCGGGCGGCGCGTGATCGGGAAGAACGCAGCGAAGAGACCTATTCCTCGATGAGATCCGCGAGGTGGTCAATTCCAACATCGCGAATTTCCGGACGGACGCGATCACCTAGCCACAGGGCTGAAGCCGCGAACAATCGCTAGTCGGACTTTTCTTGGCCAATAAAAACCCTTTAACAATTGAGGTTAAAGGGCCCAAAAACTGGCGGGATGGACGGGACTCGAACCCGCGACCTTCTGCGTGACAGGCAGACGCTCTAACCAACTGAGCTACCACCCCGTGAGACGGGAAAGAGTGCGGAACGTAGAATCCGAGAAATACAAGTCAAGCGTCCTTTCCTCCCCCGCCGGAATCCAGCCCGCCCTCGAGGAATCACGGAGCCCTGCGCTCGCTGCACCCTTGCAGTAACTGCTGCCATTGAGCCGCTTCCCCCGCGAGGCCATGTTGCTCAAGCGCGGTGAGGATGCGGGCGGACGAGGGCTCCTCCACGTGATGGCGCGGATCACCCGGCAGATCGGGCCGCACCCGCCGCGTCAGGGCCCAGCAGGCCCAGGCCCGCGCTTGGCGTTGCGCGCGGCGCGGCGCGTTCATGCGATCGGCAAAGTGCTGGAAATGCACCCGCGGGTTTCCCGTGAACACCGCGTCGGGCGTGTGGGCGAGAACCCAGGCCAGGGCCGCATAGGGCATTGGCCAGGAAGCCAGGACCGCTTCGTCCCCGCGGAGATCCGCTCCCATCGCGCGGTCGAGGCAGAGGATGGCACGGGCCACCTTGCCCTCGATCCATAGAAACTGCCCATACTCCAGCGCCGTTCCATAGAAAGCTTCCCCACGGTCCGTCCCATGACCATGAAATGCCCGCCAATCCATGGCCGGACGCGGAAACGGGAGGTGCGGGCAGAAAGGCAGAATCACAGGGGCAAGGGGTGCAGGGTCTGCTTCCGGGCGTCAACGGCGGTTCGGACGCCGGATTCCGTCCGGCCAAGGGACATTTCGGGCTGCGGGTTCGTTCTCTCTCATCGTGTCCCTTCTCGTTCGGTCTCGGTCCTGTCTGATTTGGGCTCTTCGGGTTTTAATCTCCACTCACCTTCAACCCCTCCAAACCATACCCCGGAACCCCGCTGGCCCAGCCGTATCGGCGTCGATCTAGCGGCGTTGAGCGACCCGCTCCACCTCGAGCCGGCGATCAGCGGACCGGGGTCGGCGCCCCCAGCTCCATCAAACCACCGGAAAGAAGGCTTGGCGACACCGCCCGCTTCGCCGAGAACCGCCCCGTGGCCGCAACGCCGACCGAACCCCATCCCGTCCATGCCCTCAGCGGCTGGCGTGCCTTCGTGCTGTGGCCGCTCGGGCTATTCATGCGCCTGTGGGGACGGACGCTCCGTTTCGAAGCCTCGCCGGCGGACGAAGCCGCCTTGGAAAAGAACGACGAGCCGATCGCCATGATTCTCTGGCATAACCGGCTATTTCTCGCCGCGGAATTTTTCCGCATCTACCGCCAGGGCCGGCCTTGTTTTGCGCTGGTGAGCGCAAGCACGGATGGCGCTTGGCTGGCCTCCTTCTTCGGCCTGGTGGGCATCCAGACCGTGCGCGGCTCAAGCAGCCAGCGCGGGCGCGAAGCGGCGCTCGCATTGGTCGAGGTCCTGCGGGCCGGCCACGACGTCGGCATCACGCCCGATGGCCCGCGCGGCCCGATGTACGCCTTCAAACCGGGTGCACTGATTGTTTCCCGCCGAGCCAAGGTGCCCGTGCTCCTGCTCGGCTTCGAACTTGAGTCAGCCTGGCAGTTGGGCAGTTGGGACCGCTTCCGCCTGCCCCGGCCATTCTCGCGCGTGCGGATGCGAGGGACCCTGGTCCCGCTGGCCGAGCAGCTGGGACAGGACAACCCGGTCGCCGGGATCGAGGCCCAGCTCGCGGCCCTCAACCCCGACGCACCGCAGAAACGGCCGCCGGTCGTTTAGCCGGCGCGTGGTCAGAACACCGGGACGAACACCGAGGCGGACCCCGGCTCGACAATGTAGTCGCTGCCCGCGCTCCACGTCAGGTCGTTGACGAGAAACTTGAAGACCACCGCCCGGTGGGCGCCGGACAGCGTGATCGACCACTTGTCGTCATCCACGCAATCCAAGGCGACACCCTGATTCCAGCTGAGGCCGGGACCCTCGCCCCGCAGGAAAAGCGTGTTGCCGAAACTGATATCGATCTTGGCCGTGATGGTCGTCAGCTTGGGCGCGAGCGTGGCCACCGGCAGGGGCTTTGGTGCCGCGCTGGCCGGCTTGACCGACTTGACCGGCTTGGTGCTTTTCGCACCTTTCGCGACGACCTTCTTTCGAGCCTTGGTCTGCTTGGCCGACTTGGGCACCACAGGCTTCGGGACGACGGACTTGACCTGTGGGGCGGCAGGCTTGGTGGACTTTGTGCTCTTTTTCATGGCGTGATGGTTTGGCGTGACGGGAGGAGTCCCACCTTAACACGGTCCCCGCTACCCTCAACCCTTCAATTGCAAATCCGGGGCTCTGCGGGCAAGCGGCGGAACCTTTCCTCGTTACGACGAAGGCCCAGCCCAGAACTCCGCGCGGCCGATCCGCTCAAGCCGATTACATTGTGCAGACCACAAAATGCCGGGCGGTCCTGCGCCGAATCCTGTGTCAACTCGCTGCCGGGAAGGTTGTTCAGAACTGACCGAGCATCCGGGAGACCTTCCCAAGCGAGGCGGGCCAAGGATGGTGGAGCAGGCAAGCGTTTCGCACGAACGAAAGGGTGCTAAACTCTTTCTGCGAACAAAGAAGTTCGGTGCAAAATAACTGCGCGAAGTGAGTGAGCTCAACCGGACAGACCTACTCGTTTAACACCTCAGGAGCGACCTGCTTTGCTGAGCGCGGTTCGCCGATTCTCGCTCTGGGGTGGTGGGCAAAAACGTGCGGCGCCGCATACTCGGGCTGCGCCTCCGAGTGAAAAATGGTGACTGACACATCGCGAGAGAGTGGATTCGCGGCAGGGTTCACCCCGGAACTGGCGCCTGCTCCCGGTCGCCACTGCCTGATACGAAGGATGGCCTAGGCGCGCTCGCGCTGCGACCGCTCAACCGGTCGTGCGTGGATTGGGTAATCGACAGGTGACCTTCGTAAAGAGACTGATATCTCGCAATGTGTCCTTTACAGAAGGATACATTTGAGGAGAGTTAACGGCCATGAGCTTGCATCCCGTCTTGGCCGAAAAACTGAGCCAAGCGCTACGGCCATTGCCAGCTCTGGGGCTAACGCGGAGAGACGCCACCCTGCCTGCCATGCCGGGCAAAGTGCATGCGGTGATCGGAATGAGGCGGTCAGGTAAGACGACGTTTTTGCGGCAGTTGCTGGAGGCGCAGCGCCAGAGCCTGCCACCCGAACGATCACTCTACCTGAGTTTCGACGACGACCGGCTGGCTGAGATCGGAGTGGAGCAACTCGGATTCATGCTGGAGGAGTATTACCGGAGGTATCCGGCGCTGCGGGGCCAGGAGACGGTGCATTGGTATCTAGACGAGATTCAACTTGTTCCGGGCTGGGAGCGATTCGTTCGACGGGCGATGGACTCGGAAAAAATCAGTCTGGTCGTGTCAGGTTACTCGGCCCGGATGCTCTCCAAGGAGTTGCATACGTCATTGCGTGGACGTGGCATGGCCACGGTGATCCGACCGTTCAGCTTCAGGGAGTTTTTGCGCCACCGGGGCGAGGAGCCGGCGCGGGAGGCGCGGGGCTGGACGGCGGCGGAACGCTCGCTGGTGGAGAAGCGATTCCGAGAGTATCTGACCGACGGCGGCTTTCCTGAGGCCCAGGGCTTAACCGCAGCCCTGCGGGTGGAACTGTTGCAGGGCTACGTGGACACGGTGCTCTTCCGTGATGTGGTGGAGCGGCACGAGGTGACGCAGGTGGCGGCTCTGCGCTGGATCGTTCGGCACTGCCTGCGCAACCCTGCGGGCAGCTTCAGTGGACATCGACTGTTTCAGGACCTGAAATCGCAGGGGCACGCTTTGGCCAAAGATGCGGTGCATGCAATGCTCGGACACCTGCTGGACGCGTTTCTGCTGTCGACTGTGCCGCTGGCCACCGAGTCGGAGCGGCAGCGCAATTCCAACCCGCGGAAAATATATCCGGCGGACACGGGTCTGATCCGGGCTTTTGACGCGAGCGGCCGGACGAGTTTGGGCCATGCCCTTGAGACGGCGGTGCTGCTGGAACTGGAGCGACGCGGCGCGGGCGTGGGCTACCTGAAAACGGCCGACGGGCTGGAGATTGATTTCCTCGCCCGGCATCCGTCCGCCGGTGAAGAAGTGATCCAAGTCTGTGCCGATTTTACGCACGAAGCCACCCGCACCCGCGAACTCCGCGCGCTTACGGCGATCGCCGACGAACACCCGCGCGCCAAGCGGCGTCTGTTGGTGCTCGACCGCGACGCCGCATCCGGGACCAACGCCAAGGGCGTGCAGGTGCAGCCCGCCTATGAGTGGTTGCTGGCGCCGCTGACGTAATCCTTGGCCAGACCGGCCTGACCTTGTGTCCGTCTCAAAAAAACGGGGATAAGGACCCTAAAGCAGGTCAGTTCCTAACACCTCGACCTTCTTGCTGGTTGGGCCGCGCCCGCCCGGGACCCTTCAGTTCCCGCCTGAAAAGTTTAACCCCTCACGCCGCGGGATTAAACCGCTTGGGTGGCGCCGGAGCAGTTTAGCAACGGAACCGCCTGCCGAGGATGACAATCCATCCGTTCGTTCGATCCATCGGCTGGTGGAGCAGATCGGGCTCAAACCGACGACCTCGTCGTTGCGAACGACGCGCTCTATCAACTGAGCTACTGCCCCGTGCTGGGAGGTGTCGTTGTGGTCAACGCCCCGCCGGGAGTAAACACAAATTTCTAAGTCCGCCTGGAAGGGCGACTGCGTATTGCCCGATACGCGCGCGAAGACCATTTTGCCCCCGGCTGAAGGCAGGACGCTGGTGATCTCGACCTCGACTCGTGACCCGATGCGATCGCGGGCCTTTCCGACCACCATCGAGCCATCCTCGAGGTAGCCGACCGCCTGCCCGTCCTCCTTGCCCGGCTTCACGAGTTCGACTTCGATGGACTCACCCTGCGCCAGCACCGGCCGGAGGGCCTTGGACAGGAAGTTGAGATTAAGCCACTGCACCCCCACAAACTCGGCCATCTTCGCCAGGTTGTAATCCGTGTAAGCAGCTTCGCCTTCATCGACTGCGCCAAGAATACCAGCTTGGCATTCACCTCAGTCCGCTTGGTCACGTCGCTTTCCCGGATTCGGAGGTCAAGATTCTTGATTCGACGCCGTTCACCCAGCACCTCGAAGCCGCGGCGCCCCCGGGCCTGACGCAACGGATCCAGGGAGTCGGCGACCCGCTGCAGATCCTCCAGCACGAAACGGGGGATGACCAATGCCGTGCTGAGGAATCCAGATTCGCAGATCCGCGCGATCCAACCGTCAATCAGCGCGCTCGTGTCGACGACCACAAGGGGAACGTCCACCTCATGGGGCACGAAGCGGACATAGGGAATGACAAGGTTGAACTCGTCCTTGCCCCGCAGCGCGATCACGGTGCAAAAGTAGGTCAGCACGATGAATAGACTCAGGCGAACCAGATAGATCACCTGCGGGTCACCCTCCTCCAGCAGGGGCGATCTGCTGATGAGGTGGGAAACCGCGGAGCCGGCGATCAGGCCGAAGGCGATCTCCGAGAGGCCGCGCAAGGAGAAGCCCTTCAGCAGGATGTCGACCAGCACCACCAGGATGCCAATCAGCAGGCCGAAGGAAATCGCCGTCATCCAGCGGTCATCCCAGTCGGGAATCGTAGAGCACAGGAGCCAGCCGGCCGCCGCGCACAGCAGGACAAAAACCAGACGGATGGGCAGAAGGGTCTTGTTCATATCCTCACCGCAGGACCACGTTTTCCCTTTTCAGTCCCGAGGAGCTGCATATATCCACGGTCGCGCCCAGCGCATCTCATGATAATTCAATACTGGCTGGTGAAATCCGAGCCCGATGCCTACGCGTGGAGCCAGTTCGTCAAGGACAAGCGCACCGCCTGGACCGGGGTGCGCAACTACCAGGCCCGCCTGCACCTCAAGGCCATGCGCAAGGGTGACCTCGTGCTGTTCTACGAAAGCGTCACGACCAAGGCCGTCGTGGGCCGCGCCACGGTGAGCAAAACCGCCTTTCCCGACACCACGGCAGACGAGGACGGCTGGGTGGCGGTTGAACTCAAGGCCGACCGCCCCCTCCCCCAACCCGTGACCCTCGCGGCCATCAAGGCCGTGCCCGCGTTGCAGGAAATCGGCCTCCTCCGCCAGAGCCGCTTGTCCGTCGTCCCCCTGTCCGCCGCAGACTACGCAAGGATCGTGGCGCTCGGCTGAGCGCGCCGCGGGCGCGCTGATTTGAAATTTCAAATCTGAGATTTCAAATCACACCCGGCGCCCCCGGCTCAAGGATCGGGACTTCATTCCGCATTCCGCATTCCGCAATCCGCACCTCACCGCGGGCTCGACACCGGCCCCGGCATCGCGTTTTGAAAGGACGTGCTGGATACGCTCGTCATCCTCGCCCCGGGCCTGCTCGGAGGCTCCGTTGCCCAAGCTGCGCGCACGCGCGGTCTGGCCCGGCGCATCGTGATCTGGGCCCGGCGGCCGGAAGTCCGCCACAAGCTTGAGTCACAGCCCTGGTGTGACGCCACTGCGGCGACACCCGAAGCTGCCGTCGCCGGCGCGACCCTCGTGGTCCTCGCCGCGCCCGTGGATCGCATCATGGAACTTGCCCGCCAGATCGCTCCACACCTACCGGCCGGGGCGGTGGTCACGGATGTGGGCAGCGTGAAGGGCGATGTCTGCCGGGCGGGTCAGATCGCGATCAACGGGGCCGCACACTTTGTCGGCGCCCATCCCATGGCTGGCGGCGAGAGGACCGGGTGGGAACATGGCTCCCCGTCCCTCTTTGAAAAGCGCACGGTCTTCGTCACTCCGCTGCCGGAAACCGATCCGCAGGCGGTTGCGCTCGTCGCCCGTTTCTGGGCGGACCTCGGGGGCGAGGTTTCCACGCTGCACCCAGATCGACATGACGAGATTGTGGCGCACATCAGTCACCTGCCCCAAGCGATCGCGACCAGCCTCGGCACCTTCCTCGGGTCGAAGGATCCGGCCTGGCGCAACCTCGCGGGCAACGGCCTGCGCGACACGACGCGGATTGCGGGTAGCGATGCCACCATGTGGGTGGAGATTTTCCAGCAGAACCGGGACGAGGTCCTGCGCGCGCTGCGCGCCTACGAAGCGGAACTCCATCAGTTCCAAGCGGCGGTGGCCAATCGGGACTGGCTGGAGGTGCGGGCCCGGCTCGAGCGGAGCAAGGCCTGGCGCGACGGCTTCCGGCCGTGAGCCCTGCAGCCGGGTCGCCTTTTCCGATACGATCTGAATTCAGCCCGGACTCGGAGTGTGGCCACGAAAAATAAAGCGTTTCCACGGTAAGTCCGTAGATCTCACCGCGCCCTGTAGGGCGCTCGAACGGGGTAAGTAAACAGAGCAGGCGATCTTCGTGTTTTTTGTGGCCATTCTCCGATCCGTAAGGATTGCGGAGTATTGCGCGAACAAGGCCTCGCCAAAGCTGGCAGAGTTTGGCTAAACCATCTCTTCCATGTCTTTGCCCGACCTGCTTCCGATCCAGCCATTTACGCGCCCGGCGTGCGGGGAAGCGGTGCTGCCCGGATCCAAGAGCCTGACCAATCGCGCCCTGCTGTTCGCGGCGCTCTGCGAGGAACCCGTTTCGCTGACGGGCGCCCTGTTCAGCGACGACACGCGCCTGATGGGTGCGGCGCTGCAGACGCTGGGCTTCGAGGTCGCGCTCGATGAGCGCGCCGGCACGATGCGGGTCGCCGGGCAACGCGAGGCCTTCCCCGGCGGCGAGCACACGCTCTTTGTTGGGCTTGCAGGGACGGCGGCGCGTTTTCTCACGGCGCTCTGTGCCGCCGCCCCACGCGGCACCTATCGCATCGACGGCGTTCCGCAGATGCGGACCCGTCCCATGAAGGCGCTGATCGATGCCCTGCGCTCGCTGGGCGCCGATATCCGCTGCCTAGGTGAGGAGGGCTTTTTCCCGCTCGAAATCCGGGCCCATGGTCTCCGTGGCGGCGCCGTGTCAATCGATGCCAGCGCGAGCAGCCAGCTGCTCTCCGCCTTGCTGATGGTGGCCCCGCGGGCGGGCGGCCCGATCGAGGTTCGTCTGGTCAGCCAAGTCCGCTGGACTTTTGTGGAAATGACGCGGCGGCTCATGGCTGAGTTCGGCGTATCCACCCATATGGATCGCGCGACCCAGGTGTTTCGCGTTGAACCGGGGCGCTATCGGTCCACCGGGACCTATGTGATCGAACCCGACGCGACGGCCGCCAGCTATTTTCAGGCGCTCCCCGTGGTGGTCGGCGGCCAGCTCGCCTATCCGGGACTGCGCGCGCCCGGAGCGGGCCTGCAGGGCGATTCCGCATTTATCGATGTTCTCGCCCGCGCGACGCAGCGGAGCGCCGGCACCGCGATCGAGGAGGATTTCCACGAGATTTCCGATACCTTCCTGACGCTGGCCGCGATCGCACCGCTGCTCAGTGGCCCGACGCGCATCACGGGCATCGCCCACACCCGCAAGCAGGAAACGGATCGGATTGCCGGCATGGTGAATGAACTCCGTAAGCTGGGTCAGGACGTGATCGAGGAGGAGGGCGCGATGACCATCACGCCGAGGCCGCTCAAAGCCGGTGTCGCCATCGAGACCTACCACGACCATCGCTTTGCCATGAGCTTCGGAATTCTCGCCTGCCACGATCTGCTGGGTAATGGGCAGCCCTGGCTCTCGATCATCAATCCCGGGTGCTGCGCGAAGACATTTCCGCACTTTTTTGAATTGCTGGAGTCACTCCACGCAAAATCCTCAGCCTCCTGATGGGATCCCCTGCCTTTCTCCTGGTCGCGATCGATGGCGGCGCCGCGTCCGGCAAGTCATCGACCGCGCGTGCATTGAGCGAGCGGTTTCATTTCCTGCACGTCGACACAGGCTCGTACTACCGTGCCATCACCGCCGAACTCCTCCGCCAGGGCGCGAAGGCGGAGGACCATGGCGTCGTGCAGTCCGTCCTGACCCACCTAGAGCTGGGCACGCGCGTCCTGGGACGCAGCGCGCAGATGGAGATCGGCGGGCGGGTGGTGCCCGAGGCCGAGATTCGCAGCCCAGCGGTGAATGCCGCCGTCTCCCACTTTGCCGCCATTCCGGACGTCCGGACCAAATTGCTCGCGTACCAGCGAGGCCAGGCGGAGGTGGCCCGCGCCCATGCCTTCCGTGGCTTGGTCATGGAAGGCCGGGATATCGGCTCGGTGATTTTCCCCACTGCGGATTTCCGCTTCTTCCTCCATGCCGATCCGGTCGAGCGCGCCCGCCGCCGGGCGCAGGAAGGCCAGACGGACTCGATCGCGGAGCGCGACCGCCTCGATTCCTCGCGCAAGACCTCTCCCCTCACCTGCCCGCCCGGCGCCCTCGATATTGACTCGACCTTTCTCACGCTGCCCGAGGTCGTTGACCGCGTGTCGGCCGCCATCGCCACCCGCCTGCCTCCCGCCGCATGAACCGCCGCTACAACCAAGGGGCGATGGATCGCACCTACGGCTTTTTCCACTACCTGTCCGCGGTCATTTACGACATGGCCTTCCGGGGCGACATTGTGGGTTTGGAGAATCTGCCCAAGTCCGGGGCTTTTCTCATCGCCTCGAACCACGCCAGCCACCTCGACCCGCCGATCATCGGCAGTCAGGTGCCGAGACAGATGTGTTTCTTCGCCCGCAAGACCCTGTGGAAGCCGGGCCTGGCCACGTGGTGGCTTGATATGGTCGGGACGATTCCCGTGGACCGCGACGGCGGCTCCGATGTGTCGGCCATCAAGCGCGTGCTCCGCGCCTTGGGCGACAACAAGGCCCTGATCCTTTTCCCCGAGGGCACGCGGTCCCCCAACGGCCAGCTGCAGGCCGCCAAACCGGGCGTGGGCCTCATCGCCTGCCGGACACGGGTGCCAGTGGTGCCAGCGCGCATTTTTGGTTCCTTTGAAGCGTTTGGACGTTCCGGCCCCCTTCGGATCGGGACGCCGGTCACCGTGGTTTTCGGTCAACCGCTTCTGCCCGCAGATTACGATGACCCTAAGGCCGGCAAGGAACGCTATCAGCGCGCCAGCGAAGTGATCATGGACGCGATCGGGAAGATCGAGCGGCCCGCGATCACCGTGATTTAGCCAAAAGCGGTAGCGGCTCAGGCCGCGGCCGTATCGTCAGCCACTTCGATGCTTTCGATTTGGTTGATCCGGATCACCTCAAGGCGAGGTTCCTCCCGCCGGACGAGCACCAGCGCAGTCCGCTCCGGTGTCATCGCCACAAAATCAGGATGCGGAATCTCGATCACTCGTCCGCTGACCATTCTCAGGAGGAATGGCTTCGATCCGTGCATCAGATTAAGCAAATCCGTCATCATAACCACAGACTAAGGCCTCCCCTCATTAACGCAATCACATTTCATTTAAGGCCTGACGCCTGCCGCGCCCGCCCCACCACCCCACTCGCAATCGCCCGCGCGCGCTCCGCTCCGTCCTTCAGCACGCTCTCCACGTAATCGAGGTTCGCCGCCAGTTCCGCGCGGCGCGCCCGGGCCGCGGCAAAACCGGTCCAGTAGTGTTCAAACAGCGCCTTCTTGAGATCTCCGTAGCCGAGGCCGCCCGCGCGCAGCCGGTTCTCGTACTCGAGCGCAACGCCGGCCGGCGCCACGAGCTTCAGCAATTGCACCGCGAGATTCTGGTCGGCGTCAGGCTTGGGCTCCGCCGGGGTGCGGCTGTCCATCACGATCGACATGATCTTCTTCTTCACGGCCTTCTCCTCGCCGAAGAGCTCGATCGTGTTGCCGTAGCTCTTGCTCATCTTCTGGCCGTCGAGACCCGGCACGGTCGCGACCTCCGCCTTGATCGATGGCTCCGGGATGACGAAGGTCTCGCCGTAGGTCAGGTTAAACTTGATCGCAATGTCGCGCGTCATCTCGACGTGCTGCTTCTGGTCGCGGCCGACCGGGACGAGATTCGAATCAAACAGCAGGATATCGGCGGCCATCAGCACCGGGTAGGAGAACAGGCCAAAGTTGGGCGAGAGACCCTTCGCGGTCTTGTCCTTGTAGCTGTGCGCGCGCTCCAGCAGGCCCATCGGCGTGAGGGTGCCAAGAATCCACATCAGCTCGCAGACCTCGGGAATGTCGCTCTGGCGCCAGAACACGGCTTTCTTGGGATCGAGACCGCAGGCGAGGAAATCCAAGGCCACGCCCAGCGTGTTCGCGCGGCGCTCGGCGGCGTCGGTCAGCGACGTCATTGAGTGATAATCGGCGATGAAGTAAAACGCCGCTCCGCGCTCCTGCAGCTCGATCGCCGGCTTCATCATGCCGAAATAGTTGCCGATATGCAGGGTGCCCGAGGGCTGGATGCCAGAAAGGATGCGAAGCATTCGCGTAGTTGGATTTCGGATTTCCGATTTCAGCCAGCAAAAAAGTTCGCCCCCTACTCGCGCCGGGGAACGAGCGCAACGGTCGAGCGATTACGCGCGAGAGTGGCCGGGGGTAGATACCCGGCGAAGGCCACCGTGGGCATGACGAGCGAGCGCGGTCCAAGCAGCGTGCCCGGATTGAGCACCGCGTTGCAGCCGACCTCGGCGCGCTCGCCGATGATCGCGCCGAATTTGCGCAGGCCGGTGTCCACCAGCTCGCCGCGCAGGCGGACGGCCACCGGCTTCTGGTCGAGACGCAGATTGCTGCAGACGACGCCCGCCCCCAGGTGCGCGCCGCAGCCGAGGATCGAGTCCCCCACATAGCTGAAATGCGGCACCTGCGCGCCGTCCATGAGCAGGCAGTTCTTGAATTCGCAGGCGTTGCCGAGCACGCAACCGGCCCCGACGATGACATTGCCCCGGATAAAGGCCCCCGGCCGGATCTCGGTGTTGGGCCCGATCCAGGCCGGACCGATGATCGTGGCGTAGGCCGGCAGCTTCACGGTCGGGTCGAGATGCACGAAGCCCTCAATGTGCACGCCCGGCGGGACCTTGGGCAGCGGCACATCAAAGCGATGCGCGGCCAGCGCGGGCCCGATGCGCTTCAACCACTCCCACGGGGCGAC